>JAGLWJ010000201.1 GCA_023133475.1 Phycisphaerae bacterium
GGGAGCGTGTAGAAGGAGAGCATGGGAAATGGGGGAGTTTGTAGGGCGGGTTCCACCCGCCTTCGTGGCGGTGTGAGTTCTCCCCGTTAAGGAAGCAAGGTCGGCAGGGATGATAGACCGAGCACTAACAGCATTGAGCAGCATGCTCGTACCGGGCGGGGATAGCATCTCCGCTCGGCGATTGTACGAGCGGGCAGTGGAGGAGTTCTTCGGCAGCGGCACGGCGTTGGCCTTTTGGAAGGGGCGTGTCGCCCTTTACGCGATCCTCCGGGCTTTGGGCATCGGCGAGGGGGACGAAGTCATCGTCCCGGGATACACATGTGTGATGGTGCCCGGGCCGGTGGTCTACACCGGTGCCAGACCGGTCTATGTGGACATCGACCCGCAGCACTACAACATGCAACCGGAGGAAGTCGAGCGTCGAATCTCGCCGCGGACCAAAGCCATCCTGGTGCAACATACCTACGGGTTCCCAGCCCCGATCGAGCCCATCCGCAAATTGGCTGACGCACGCGGTATTGCGGTCATCGAAGACTGTTGCCATACGTTCGGAGGACGCCTCGATGGGCAGCTTCTGGGCACCTTCGGCACCGCTGCCTTCTTTAGTGGGCAATGGAACAAACCCTTCTCCACCGGGCTGGGTGGGCTGGCGTTGGTGCATGATGCGGCTTTGGCCCGGCGGGTCAGGCAACAGCAGGAGTCCTACCCTTCTCCGTCGCGCACCGCGGCATTTATGCTCGCCAGCCAATTGCTGGTTTACGAACTGGTCATCTACCCCTCGGTCACCGCGCTGGCTACGGAGGTCTTTCGATGGTTGACCAGTAAGGGGCTGGTGGTGGGCAGTTCGAGCACGGCTGAGTTCGACATCGTTATGCCGCCGAACTACGCTCTGCGCCCCTCGCCGGTGCAATGCCGCATCGGCATGTGCGAGGTCCGCCGCACACCGCACAACCTCGAGCGGCGGAAACATGGTGCAGGCCGCTACATTGCTGAGTTGCCTCGTTTGGGCTACTCCGTGCCCTCGATCCCGGAGAACTGGGACCTGATGCTGTTGCGTTTCCCGCTACGGGTGGCCAACAAGCAGGAAGCTCTGGCCAACGCCTCCAGGTACGGCGTCGAGATTGGCTCCTGGTTCGAGTGTCCCCTACACCCCATCCAGACCGATCAGCCGGCGTTCGGCTACAACGATGGTGCGTGCCCTGTGGCGGAGCGTGCTGCTGCCGAGGTCATCAACCTCCCCACCCACCGCCGCGTCAGCGACAAAGACATCGACAGAACCCTGGCATTTGTGGCGGAGGTGTGCCGTCCGGCAGGCTGACCCGGATTATTTATGAACGCAGTTGTAGGGTGGGTGGAACCTCGCGGAGCGAGGTGGAACCCACCAACCGAGTGCCGAGTGCCTCTTCTCAGCGGTGGGTTGCGCTTCGCTCCGCGAAGCTCCACCCACCCTACGTCATGAGTTTGGAGATGGGCTATGCGATTATCCCTGCCCTTTGACCGGGGCGTGCGAGAAATCGAGGTCCCCGATGCCAACGTGGTCAAAGTGTTGCAGGCCCGTCATGGCGAGGCTTTGCCCGACCCCCATGCCGCGGTGACACAGGCACTGGCGGCGCCTATTGATTGCCGTCCGTTGGCTGATTTGGCCCGGGGACACGACGAGGCGGTGGTGGTCATTTGCGATATGACCCGTCCGGTGCCCAACCGGATCATTCTGCCGCCTTTGTTGCGCACGCTGGAAGACGCGGGCATCAAACGCGACAAGATCACCATTCTGGTGGCTACCGGTTTGCATCGCCCCAACCGGGGGGCGGAACTTCTGGCTATGGTGGGCAAGCCGATCGCAGATGGCTATCGGATCGTCAACCACCGTGCCCGCGTGGTGGAGGAACAGGCAAGCCTTGGAATCACGAGGCGCGGCACTCCGATCCAAGTGGACGCCCTTTACGCCCGTGCCCCGCTCAAGATCACCACCGGATACATCGAGCCGCACTTGATGGCCGGCTTCAGCGGCGGGCGCAAGGTTCTGGGCATCGGATGCGGGGGCGAACGGCAAATCCGAGCCTTGCACGGGCCCGCCATCATCGAGCACCCCAACTCGATCGAAGGGGTGATCGAAGGCAACATCCTTCATGAGGAACTGACCGAGATCACCAGGCGGGTGGGCATGGACTTCATCGTGAACGTCACCCTGGACCGCAAGCGTCGGATCACCGGGGTGTTCGCGGGCCAATTCGAAGCCGCCTGGGCCCAAGGTTGTGCGTTTGCCCGTCAGGCTGTCCGCGACACCGTGGATGCCCCCTGTGACATTGTGGTGACTTCGTGCGGCGGGTTCCCCCAGGACTGCACCTACTACCAATCCGCCAAAGGCTTCACCGGAGCCATGCACATAGCCAAACCCGGCGGCACCATCATCATGCTCAGCGCCTGTGCGGAGGGTTTCGGCGGAGCTCAGTTCCGCGAGCTGTGCCGCACCATCATCAGCCCCGAGCAGTTCGCCCGCGATTTCGTGGAGGGTGGCCGATGCGAAATCGACCAGTGGGCGGTCCACAACTTCACCCGGGCGCTGCGTAAGTGTGACGGTTTTTTGATCGACGAGGGGCTGACCACCGAGGAGCGGGGCATATCACTCCCCCGAAGGGCCGCCTCTTTTGAAGAGGCCCTCGATTGGGCACTGGCCAAACACGGACCCACCGCCACCATCGCCGTGATCCCAGACGGACCCAACGTGTTGGCGCAAGCCGAACCTCACCCGTAGCAGCCTGCGCTACAAGGTTATAGTTGGGTGGCCCATGGCTTTAGCCGTGGGGGACGCGAATTGCATCAGGTATTCATGTCCCCCATCGCTGAAGCGGTGGGCCACCCATGCGTCGGTGATCCATCGAATCAATCACGACAGAGCACTGGTCCAAAGTTAGAAACCTGCGAGACT
>JAGLWJ010000202.1 GCA_023133475.1 Phycisphaerae bacterium
CTTCGCGAGTCTCTGCGGAAACCGGTTCCGGCTTTTCCTCTTCTTATGTCGAATGGAGATACTCATGGCCCACCTGACCAACGAACTGGAACAACTGTTGAGAACCCTTGACCAGGGAATCCAGCAACAGCCCGGAGCGGGCGATGCCATCGACCTGATTCTTGCCTCGCCGCCACGGGAGACCCGGGTTCGTTCCTTGCGTAACGAGCCGGTTGTGGAAGCGTTTCGCCGCGAGTTGACGGACGGCTTCATCCGGGTGGACACCGCCAACAAGCTGTTGAGCCTGGTGAACACGGCGGTCACAGCCATGATGACCAAGTAGGGCGGGTTCCACCCGCCGTGCCGTGCCAGGAAGGCGGGTAGAACCCGCCCTACAACCTACGGAGCATCCTGACCATGCCATACCTTACGGCCATCATCGACGCGGCGACGGCAGCCACCATGGTCGCAGTTGTAGCACCGTTGGTAGCGGTGCCGTTGACCGTGGTCACCTTTCACCTGCGAGCGTTGCGTGAGCAGCAGACTTCTCGCCAGGACGAGTTGAGCCGCCGGCTCGAAGCCTTGGAGAGGTCGTTAGGGACGACCCGGCAGGCGTTGGTCGAGATTCAGCGCGACTATACCACGAAGGAAGAATGGCTACGTGAGAGCATGGCAGCCCGCCACCATCTTGAACGGCTGCTCTCGGTGGTGACCCGTTTGGAAACCGAGATCGACGTGGTTCGCGGGTGGTCGTTGTACATCGAGTCGCGGCTTCGTGCCCCCCGCGTCTCCGAGGAGTCGGGCGCCCCCGAAACGCAGAACCCAGCCTCACAGGCCCAAACGCAATCCAATCAAGCGGAGCAGTGCTGATGGCGAACGGACGAACCAGTCGGGAGATCAAGAGAATCCGCAACGAAATCCTCGTGGTGCTTAAGATGCTGTACCCTGCGGCGTTACAGGCTGACCAACTGTTGCGTTCTTTGCTCGCGGTGTTTCCGGCACTGGAATGGGACCAGTTTCGACGGGACCTGGCCTATCTGTGCGAGAAGGGTTACCTGCAACGAGTGGTCCCGGACACGGAAAACGACGAGAAACTGACTCCTTGGCGCAAACGCTGGTTCCGGCTGACCAGTTCGGGCATGGAGGTGGCTGACCGCTGCATTGGCGACCCGGCGTTGGAGGAATAGCGGCATGACCACAAAAGCGTCAGAGCCGTCCAGGGGCGGGCTCACCAATGCGTGCCGCCCCCGCAAGCGCCGGTTGCCGTTGATAAAGGCGATGCCCAAGAATGTGCTACTCGCCCTCGACGAAGCACTACGGGCGTTACCGCATCGTTCCCCCGCCGCCGTGGCTGATGTCCACAAGCGGTTTGCCCTGCTTGACAAATACGAGGTGACCCTGCGGCAGACGATCAACCACGCCAAACGCCTCCACGCTCACGGAACCGCAGAGGATCCGCCCAGCCATCCGCCGTCTGATCGCGGTGCTGCCGGGTCCGAGACCGTTGAGGCATACCGCCGACGTATGAACGCGATTGGTGAGGCCTTGTCGGTGGTTTTCGCCGGGATGGAGACCCCCGACTCGGATTTATGGGGGCGAGGGATGTATCTTAAGCTGGTGGGGAGGCTGTACGACGTGCTGGACTCCGAGGACTTGACCCTTGGCGACTTGAAAGCCCTTTCCGGGATGATCTATGAGCAGCGCCGTGCGCATACTCACGCCCTGGAGGTCGAACGCCGCATCCACGCCGCACACCAGAACAACGCCGACAAGGGCCGCGACGAGGTTGATCCTCCGACTTCCAGAGAATTACCGGCACGGCTCGGCGATATGGTCAGACAAATCTACGGCGTCAACTTGCACGAACCAGCCGCCTCAATCAGTACCGCGACCGTAAGGGAGCGGCACTGATCGGATTCGCCGATCAGATCGGCGTTGGGACCCCGATGTTGTACAGGCCCAAGGTGATCGCCGAAAGTATAATTAGAATGATCGACCAAATTGTCATAGCACGAATCTCCCCAAAGCATCTGTTTCGTCGGGGTTCCCACAAACCCCGTTCGGCCTCCCCAACCTCCCGCCGGGGCAACCCCACAAAAAAGTTTATGCTATATCAGTTATCGGTTTTTTTGGGGTGCCGATTGGAGGGAACCATGCCCGAACATTTCGCTCCACTTCAGGAGTCAGCCGGGTGATGCTGTTCTGAACCGGAAAACCTTCCGCACGACAGCGCGATACAATGTCTCGTGAGGTGATCCCCAGTTCTTTCGCCAAATCCTTTACGTTGATGCCCTTCTTAGCCATTTCCATAGTCTACCTGTCGTCGGCCCCAATGCAATAAACAAGGGTCCCGCTTGCCCTCCGGGAAGCGTGGTCAAGGTTGCCCCGAGACGGTCCGATAGTAAGGCAGACGGCGACGTTTTGGATTGGTTGTCCTTGTCGGGCTTAGCCTGATCTGTTTGGTGATATGGTTACGTTGGCTGAAATCGAACCCGGGACCAATCACCGTTTAAGGCATGTGCCCACGGCGGCGTGGGTGATGTTGGCCCTGATCCTTGTGCCGTCCGCCCTGCTGCGGTTCGGCGGGCTGGACCGCGAAGGACGCTGGGGTGACGAGTATTCCCAAACCATGGGCTACCAGTTGCCCCCGCAATACGTCGCGCTGTGGGCGCGGACGGAGGGACAGCCTCCACTCGATTACCTGCTGGGATGGGCACTCACTAAGATAGAAAAGTCGGTGTGGATGATGCGGGCACCGGCGGCTTTTTTTGGGGTTCTGGGTGTGGGAGCCTGCTTTTTGGTGGCTGGTAAGCTGGCTTCGTGGCGCGAGGGGTTGATTGCGTCGGCGATGCTGGCGGTCTCACCACTGCACTGGAAACTCAGCCAGACCGCCAGGCCTTACACGATCTGCACGGCGGCTTTTTTGCTCATGCTGTGGACTTTCCTGCGCGCCCTGGAAAAGCCCGACCGGCGTCGGCTGGTCACCTTCGGTCTGGCAGCCTACCTGATGACCCTGACCCGAGGTTTGGCTCCTCCGGTAATCCTGCTTGGCACCGGCATAGTGTCGGCGGTGGGGTGTTTGGCGGTGTGGTTGAAGAGATCAGAAAGCTGTGGCGATACGTTCCGCAGGTTGCGACGTGTGTGCCTGGTTACCGTGCTGGTTGGGCTGGCGGCGGTGCCGATGTTGGTTTTCCTGGTGCAAGGTGCCAAAGCGTGGACCGTCTTTGATTCGAGCAAACGAGCGGTGCAGCAGTTGCCCGTGGAGCCCTTTCTTTCACGGTTGAGTTCCAATGCGATGGTCTGGTTCCAGTCGCCGGAGACGATGTTTGGGCCGGGTGGGATGGTGGTGGCTCTACTGGCGTTAGCCGGGGTGATTATTTGTCTGCGGTGGTGGCGGCATTTGCGCGTTTGTAGCAGGTACGCCTGCGTCATTGCCTGGATTGTCGGCCCGCTGTACCTGCTCATGTTCACCGCGGCGGTGCCTCGGGCCTCGATCACAGACCGTTACGGCCTTTTCCTGGTCCCGATATTGGCCACCTTCGCGGCAATTGCCGTTGTGGCTTGGCTACGCTGGTGCCGGCGATTCGTCATCAACCAGCCGGTCTTGCAATACGTCACCGTCACGACTGTTGTTGCCCTGGTGTTGGCATCGCCCGCTTGGGCAACCTTGCAGTGGGCCGGGCGGTATTTCAATACCGATTGGCAAGGCTGTGCCGCCTACCTGGCGGACAAGGTGACAGGCGATGACGTAATCATGGTGCTGGATGATCGGCCGCTGGGCAAGTATCAACCGCCGTTCTGGGGCAAGTGCGAATGGCCTGAGAGGCCGCACCGGCCGCTTGGGGAATCGGTGTGGACGTTGGCAGTCTCCGAGTCGCACTGGCGGCGGTTGCTGAGCAAGAAGGGTCGTTGCTTCCTTGTGGTGAAGTATCCAGCTCGCCAAAAGGTTGGCGGTCAACCGCCCGATGCGTATCTGGGCGAGGGGCTGGCATCGGCACCGGTGGGTATGGAACTGGTGAAATTCCGCGGACTCGATCTGCTGTTCCGCAAGGAGCCGGCAGGTGACCCGATAGCCGGCATGATCGCTGCTTGTGATGATCTGCTGGCATTGCCTCGCCGCTGCCCGGATTCACAGGCTATTCCTTACGTGCTCCGTTCCCGCTTGCAGTTGCACAGGGGCGATGTGACTGGTGCTGTCGATTCCTTCAGGAGTGCGTGTCAGTGCGTACCGCAGGAGCAAAAGGCATGGTTTGCAGTCTCCGTGGCGGTGCACGCTTCGGCCATTCAGTGCAAAAGCAATGGGTGGGGGACTGACTCGCCCCTCAAAGCTGCCGTAGATGGATGTTAAGCCCGATGGCCGACCGCCGACCATTCCTGCTGCTGGACCCTCCCACCGCCGTCAGTTTCCGCCGCCGGGGGACGCGAGAGAAAGACGGTGCCCCATACGCACCGTTCCCCAGCATCGACCTGATCCTGCTCTCGGGG
>JAGLWJ010000203.1 GCA_023133475.1 Phycisphaerae bacterium
GGGGGTCGTGCGTGATGCGGGCTATCAGCCGGTCTACATCGACGCTCAACTGGACAACCTGACGTGGGGGCAATTGATCGACAACCTCCGCGGGCGCCGCTTGGCAGGGGTTGTGTCGCTGATTTCCAGTTCGCAAATCGATGAGGAACTGGCCCAACTCGGGCAACTGAAAGAAGCACTGGGCAACGTGCCGCTATACGTGGTGGGCACTCTCACCATCCAGCGGGATCGTCTGCGCATCGAGAAGCTCATGAGGGAGGTTTCTTGGCTGGACGGGGTGATCCTCAATACCGTCGAGCATAACTTTGGGGAGATCATCGGCGTGGCGAAGCCGGCTTCGGTCGAACCGCTCAACATCGCAGTGCGGGGTCCCGGCGGCCCGGTGGTTCCCGAGACGCGGGTGAGGTTCGGCAGTGGGCTACACATTCCCCAGCCGGAGCACGCCATCTTCAAAGACCGCCGCTACTGTTTCCCACAGAGTAAGCGGACCCCGGTCACCTGTGTGCAGCTTTCTTTCGGCTGCCCGTTCAACTGCGCGTTCTGCCTCGACAACCAGTTGTACCGCAAAATGCTCTACCGAGACGTGGATGATGTGGTGGCTGAACTTGTGGGGATCGAGCGTTTGGGCTTTCGTGAGGTTTACTTCAAGGACCTGACCTTCGGCGTGAACAAGAGAATTTGCACCGAGTTCCTGGAGAAACTCGCCGGATTGCGTTTGAGGCTGCGTTGGTTGTGTTCGACGCGGGTCGATGTTGTCACCACGCCTCTGCTGCGGTTGATGAAGCAGGCCGGTTGTTACGGGATCGAGTTCGGCGTTGAAAGCGGGATGGGCAACCGGCGGGCAGCCAACGGCAAGAGCGTTGGCGACGGGCTGATCCGGCGGGTGTTCAGTGCTTGTCGAAGCCTGGGGATCGAGACCACCGCGTTTGTAATGATGGGCTTCGTGGATGAGACCGCCGAGGAGACCCGCGCCACCATGCGGTTCATCGAGTCCCTCCGGCCGGACTACGTTTCTTACAACATTGTCAACGCCCTGCCCGGCACGGCGTTGGAGCGGCGTGCCCGAAAGGAAGGGTTCCTTCGCTGCGAACCGGGCGACTACGGATACGCCACCAGCAACATCAAGCACCGCTACCTCACCCCTGCGCGGCTGGCGAGACTTCACCGCGAGGCGACCCGATCGTTTTATTGCCGCCCTTCGGTGATATTGGGCAGGCTGACGAAGCTGAAAAGTGTTTTTGAACTGCGTAAGATGGTCCGCCTGGGCTGGGAGAACGTATTGAGGCCAAGACCATGCACCTGATGTCCATACCTCGCCACCAGATTGAGACCACGCCGGCTGAATATGCCGGCATCATTGCTTCCCTGGCCGGCCCGGCTGACTGTCCGGGCGCCTTTTCCAGGTTTGAGCAGGCTTTCGCCGAGTATATCGGTTGCCGACACGCCATCGCGGTTTCGTCGGGGCGGTTGGCGCTGCACCTGATCCTGGAGCGGCTAGCGCTGGAGGAGGGCGTTGAGGCGATTGTTCCGGCATTTAACTACTTCGTGGTGGTCGAGCGGTTTTGCCGGCTGGGGATCGTGCCGCGATTCTGCGACATTCGCCGCGACGACCTGAACATCGACGCGACCGCCGCCGAGCGTCTGATCACCCCGCGGACGAGAGTGCTGCTGGTCACCCACATGTTCGGATACCCGGCTGACATGGACGCCCTGGTCGATCTGGCGGAGCGTCACAATCTTATTTTGCTGGAAGACTGTGCCCACGCCCTTGGCACCAGGTACGGGGAAAGGTTTGTGGGGACGTTCGGCAAGGCGTCGATCTTCAGCTTCAGTGTGCTCAAGCTGGTGACCACCTTCGGCGGCGGGATGATCGCCACCGACGACGACGAGTTAGCGGCGGGTATCCGGGCCGATCTGGCTTGCCTGCGTTGTTTGCGCCCCAAGCCGACCGGGCTCAAGCGGGCGATCACCGGGGCCATCATGGACCTGGGCACGCGGAAGCTGGTTTTCAGCCTCGGCGCCTGGCCTTTGTTGAGGCTGATGCGGGCGGTTAAGCCGGACATCCAACAGAAGATGATGACCGACACGCCACACCGGGTGTCCGACTTCGACCCGCGAAAGGTGCCGCGGATGCACGCCTTCCAGGCAGTGCTCGGGCGAAGCCAACTCACCCGGGCAGAGCAGTTCATCGAGCGGCGGCGGCGGGTGGGAGCCTGGCTCGACGAGGAACTCGCAGGCATTGCCGGGGTGCAACCGTTGCGGTGCGCGGGTGGTGACAGGCGACACAACGGGCTCTATTACGGTATTTTGGCTGACCGCTCTGCCGAGTTGTCCACCTTTCTGTTTCGCCGGGGGATCGACTCGGAGACCAGTGAGTATCTGAACTGTGCCGACTTGGGGATTTACCGCGACTATTCCCAGGACTGCCCGGCGGCTCGTGAGGTGCAGTCCCGCATTGTGCGACTGCCCAACTACCCCAGCCTGACCCGCCGCGAGGCCCGGCGGATCGGAGATGCCATCCGGGCGTTCTACGCTGCCGGGCGGTGAAACGTAGGGACGAGTCCAAAGTCCCTAGTCCAAAGTCTCGTTGGTTTCTGACTTTGGACTTTGGACCTTGGACTTTGGACCTTGGACTTTTTTGATGAGCACACTTCTCGCACCCGAGCCGAGGCACCTCGACAAGGAGCAGGTGGTTTGCACCACAAGCCGATGCCGCATACGTTTGGCGACCCGTGATGACCTTTCGGTACTGGCGGATATCCACGCTGCCGGTATGCCGCGGGATTTTCTGGTTCGCCTGGGGCGAACGTTTCAAACGAAGGTCTTGTTTCCGACGATGCTGGCAGCGTCGGGGACGTGCCTCTACGTTGCCCAGGAGGGTGGTAAAGTGCGTGGGTTTCTGGTTACGCGTCTGGGGTTTGGGGGGGTGATCTCGGAGGTTCTTGCCCACCACCCGGTGTGGATGTTAGTATCCTGTGTTGCAGCAGCACTTCGCCATCCAAGCTTGCTGCGGGACGCCGTGAGTGTGTTGGCACAAGTGCGCAAGCGAGGGGCGGAGCCCGAAGTGCCGGCATCTGCTGAGCTTTTCCTGATGGCGGTCGATCCGCGTGCCCGCCGGCGGGGTGTGGGACGAGCATTGGTCGAGCATAGTGTGACTCAGTTGCGGGCTGGTGGAATCACCACCTACCGTGTTTTGCCGCACGCAGACAATAAGTCGGCTAAAAGGTTCTACGAAGACACCGGCTTTACCGAAACGGGGATATACCACTTTGCCGGACAACCCTGGCGTAGGCTTGAAATGGAGATAAAGGGGAGATAAAAGCTATCAGCTTTCAGCCGTCAGCTATCAGCTTTCATCCTCGGTAGATTTTCTAGTCGGGTTTGCGGACCCAATCTGACGGCTGATAGCTGATAGCTGACAGCTTTTTACACAGAGAGATAACTATGAACATTCATGACTTAACCCGGACATTGAACCGTCACAACGACTCCAGGATCGTGCTGCTGGTGGCGGATGGGATTGGTGGGCTTCCGCAGGAGCCGGGCGGCCCCACCGAACTGGAAGCCGCCGCGACGCCGCACCTGGATGCTCTGGCCGCTCGAAACGTCAGCGGCCTGCTCAATCCGGTGTTGCCCGGGATCACCCCTGGAAGCGGCCCGGGGCACGTGTCGGTCTTCGGATACGACCCGCTGGAATACCAGATCGGTCGCGGGGTGCTCGAAGCACTGGGGATCGACTTCGACCTGGGCCCCAACGACGTGGCGATCCGGGGCAATTTCTGCACGGTGGACAGTTCCGGAATAATCACCGATCGCCGTGCCGGGCGCATCCCTTCCGAAGCCTCCGCCCGCCTGGTCGAGAAGCTGCGGAGCATTCGCGTCGAGGGGGCTGAGATTTGCCTGGAGCCGGGGCTGGACCATCGTTTTGTGATGGTCCTGCGTGGTGAAGGGTTTGGCGGAGACGTGGAGGACACCGACCCGCAAGTTGCCGATGTCCTGCCGCTGCGCCCGGTGCCACGCAATGCAGCCTCACAGCGCACCGCCGAGGTGGCGGAGCAGTTCATCGCCCAGGCTGCCGAGGTGCTCAAGAATGAGCAACCTGCCAACATGCTGTTGTTGCGGGGGTTTGCCCGGCGCCCGTCCATGCCGACCATGCAGGAGGTTTACGGGCTCAAACCTGCCGCCATCGCGGTGTATCCGATGTACCGTGGCCTGGCGCGGCTGGTCGGAATGGATATCCTGCCTAAGGTGGCTGACATCGAAGAACAGGTGCATCGGCTGGGGGAGTATTGGGACCGGTACGATTTCTTTTTCGTGCATTTCAAATACACCGACAGCGCCGGCGAGGACGGCGATTTTGAAGAGAAGGTGCGGCGGATCGAGGAGTTGGACGCTCACATCCCGGCTATTGAGGCGCTCAAGCCCGACGTTTTAATTGTCACGGGGGACCACAGCACACCGGCGAAGATGAGCCAGCACTCCTGGCATCCTGTCCCGGTGGTGTTGGCGGCTTCCACCTGTCGGCCTGATGAAGCCACCCGGTTCGGTGAGTCGCAGTGTCTGCGGGGCGGCTTGGGGCAGATAGAAGCCCGCTACCTGCTGCCGCTGGCGTTGGCTCACGCCGGGCGGTTGCAGAAGTTTGGGGCCTAAACTTCTCGCGCCGAAGCACGTGGGGCACCCGTTGCTTGCGCTAGGCCCGGCATTTATGCCGGGTATTGGAGTGGTTGTCTTTGCCCCCCAGTTTCGCCCCGCCGCTTTCGGCGGCGGGGCGAAACTGGGGGGGGGATTCTTCGTTCGGCCTTTTCACCCGGCATAAATGCCGGGCCTAGCGCCGACCCGCCCGCCACGAAACTCTCTCGCCGAAAACGGCACTGGAGGCAACTGAATACCCCTTTGGGCGAGGTCGCAGGAGTGCGCGATGAACGACAGAGA
>JAGLWJ010000204.1 GCA_023133475.1 Phycisphaerae bacterium
GCTAAAGCCATGGGCCACCCAACCCGACGCTATACCGTATACGGGTTTACTGAATGTATACTTCCACCCGCCTTCTCGGCACGGCGCGGCGGGTGGAACCCACCCTACATCTTTTTAGAGGCAACAAGTCAATAAGTCAACAAGTTGTATGGCGGGTGGAACCCGCCCTACATCTAAATAAACTTAATCTTTCGGGCGGCGAACAGGCACATGCGTAGCAGGGTCAGCCCGTGGGTGAATCGTGAAATGTTGGTTTGGCCGTAGGTGCGGGCTTTGTAGTGGACGGGAACGTCGGTGATCTTCAGGCCGGCCTGGGCGGCTCCGAACAGCAGATCGTAATCCCCGAAGGGGTCGAAGTCGCCGAAGTACTCGCGACCGGCAGCCAGGCGGCGTTCGTAATCCTCGCGGAGCAGCACCTTGGTGCCGCACAGGGTGTCTCGAAAGCGCTGGCCTAAGAGTGTGGTGAACATCCACCCGAAGAATTTGTTGCCCAACAAATTCAAGAAGCGCATGGCTTTTTTGTCCATGAGGTATACCATGCGCGATCCGTTGATCAGTTCACCGTGCCCGTTGATCAGGGCGTCGTAAAAAGAGCCCAGTTCCTCGGGCGGAACGCTGATGTCCGCGTCGAGGATCATCAGCACCTCACCGGTGGCGTCGGCGAAGCCCTTGCGCACCGCGTCCGCCTTGCCCACCCCGTCCTGCTGCATACAACGGACCGACCAAGGCCCATCATAATCAGCCACAGCCTGTTGGATCACTGCCCAGGTGTCGTCGGCACTGTGCCCCTCGACGAAGAGGACCTCCTGCCGGCGTGCCAGGGTCGGAATGCGTTTGAGCAGCGGCAGGATGTGCCCGGACTCGTTGCACGCCGGCACGATGATCGATACGCTACGTTCTTTCCCACGTTGGAGCACGCCGGCGTCCACCGAACGTGCCACCAGCACGCTGTTCAGCCCCAACAAATTCAGCCCGGGCAAATTACCGAGGAACCTGTTGACCAGGTTGGAGAGGATCGGCACCGGGACAGGCAGGAGGGTCATCCCACATCGGCGTATGGTCTCAAATCCCGCCAGGGATAGCAGATGGCTGATCTCCACAACCGGCAGCCAGGCGTGGTCGGGGGCTGTCGGCTTGATCCCCAGCCACTCGGCAAGCCTCAGCAACGGCTGCCACAGGCGGCTGTAGTGGACGATGATCACCCGCGTCCGCTCGTGACAGACTGATTGCAACGCCCGAAAAAACTCCTGCACATCGTAAAAGTCGCACAACACCTGGTTGATGATTATGTAGTCGAAGGTCTCATGGAGCCGAGCGACATCTTCACCCCGCATTGCAAAAAAGTGGAGGTGGGGATGACGGTTTTGGGCTTCGGCAACCGCGTTGGGGGCAAAGTCCACACCAACACCATAGGACGGCTTGAGCAATGCCAACACATCCCCCGTCCCACATCCGATGTCTAACACCCGCGAGCCGGGAGCAACGAGAAAAGCCAGCCGCTTCATGATGCGGCTGTAATAATAGTGTGGTTTGGCCCCGCGCCGGTGCCGTGGTTTGGTGTCGTAGTGTGCCCGGAAGGTGCGCTCCCACTCGACCGCCGACGGCACTCGATGCAGACGGGCGACTTGCTCCCGGGCAGGTGATCGAGTCGATTCCGCTTCAGGGGCGGTTGCAGGGCTTTTCAGCCTGTCCAGCAGTTCCGTGGTCAAGAGTCTCACCACTTTCCAGGCGGCATTCGACCGCAACCGGAAGATGCACGCAAAATCCGCAGGGGCAAAACCACCAGGATCATCCTGCACTACAGCACATGGTTCCGCCACCTCCGTCGTTATCGGCGGTTTGGAGGCGGTGCTTGTGTTATCGGGAAAGCCAGCTTGCCCCAATAAAGAACCCGCCCGCGGGGCAAGCCCACGGGCGGGTCGTTTGCATCAGCCTGACCAACCGGTCAGATCACCGGCTTATGGGCAAGTCGGCGGTATGACACAGATCGGACCGGTGGTGGTAAGGTTCGACGAAGTCTGGTTATAGTCCGTCGTGTTGACAATACCGGCACTGGGTCCGATGTAGAACACGTCGTACTTCACCGGAGCCGGGACAGGCACCGCCTGCCCGATTCGCGTGCTGATCTGGTTCAGGTCGGTGGAGTTGGTCAGCCCGGCACTGGGGCCGAAGTTCAGCACGTTACCGAACTGAGCGATGACCTCCACATCGCGGTCGCACGACAGATGTGCTCCGGTGGCTGCACTGGTCACGTTGGTGGAGATCACCACCATGTAACGATCAGCCAGAGAACCCATCTCGCCGTTACCCAGCGTCAACGGAGCAAAATTCATGGTCAGCACCGTGTTCGTGAAGTCGAGGGAGATGCTGCTCGGGTTGAAGTTCCCGTTCACGCATCCGCAGATGGTGATGTCTCCCACACCGAAGCTGACTGGGTTCACCGGCTCGCTGAAGGTGCAGGTCAGCTTGGTGATACTGCCGCGGCGGGTCTCGATGCCGGCACCACCGCCTAAGGAGGGATGCCAGTCGTTGCCCGTCGCAGCCGGGTCCAACTCGATACCCAACTCGCCGGCCACCGCGCCGTGGTTCTTCCAGGTATACCACGAACCAACGATCCGCAACGGCGTCGGCCAACTAGTGAGCAACTGGAAGCTCATGTTCACCGGCGGCCCGGGAACCCACGGGCACTCCCACAGTTGCTTTTGCCACGCACCGTAGTCCCAGCAGTCCTGGGCGTTCAAGTTGAAGTCCACGACGTTCCCGACACAGGCTTCATTGAGCTTGTCATCCATGCTCGTGTGCCAACCCCAGAAACGCCCGTCAACCGTGAGATCCGAAGGGATGTGATTGGTGTAGTGCAGGACGCACTCATTACCACTCTGATCGGTCTTCCACACCGCACCAACCACCGCCTGGATATCCAGCCAGTAGCCGAAATCACACTCCTCGTGGAACGCATCCCTCCGGGCCGGTATGAACCCACTACGTGGGTCAATCTCCGAGCAGAGCAGGCAGCACCGAGCCAGGTCCACCTTGTACTCGTAAACCTCGTGGTCGAAGCAGTCATCGTAACCCAAGGGCATCCACTCGACCGCGTCAGCCGGGGCAAAGTACAGCCCCAAAGCCGTCGGCGGCTGATCGCCGGCTATCAGGTCCGGCGGGCACTCGGGATTCAACACCGGGTCGGCGTGGTGGAAGCTGATGATCCAGCCGTCCACCGCACGTTGCGGATCGACGCCAACCCCAGGAAGGTATCGGTCGTCAAAGTAGCTGCCCCACCAACGGACAGCCTCGATTGGGCGACCATCGGAGATGAAGTCGTCTGCAACCACCAGGTTCACCTCCTGCGGATTCAAGTCCACCGAGGTCACCACAAAGGCCATGTCACTGTACCTTTCATCAGACCAGACGATCGGCAACCACATCTGCGGGAACGGGGCAGTCCACCCGGCAGCGGGGCAAAGCCTCGGCAACGGAGTCCGAGCGGCCTCCTGCCACCGCCAGATGTAGGGTTGAGACGGATCCATCGAAATCGCCGAAAGGTTGAACCAGTAGGTGAGCCCTTGTTCCTGATAGAACCAATCTGCCTCAGGCAACAAGTAGTCGTACCGGAAGATCTCCAACCCGTCACTGTTGAACATTCCGGTGGGCGTCACCATGATCTGCGTGATGGGGATGACCACCTGCCAGATGGCGGCTCCCGGCACGCACCCGGCGGGGTCGTTATCGTGGATGCTGAGTTGGAATCCGTAGATGCCCATACCCGGGGCCTCGACCGTCCCCCACCAGTGGAAGTCGGTCACCACACCACCCTCGCAAAGCCAATCGTCTGCCAGGATAATGATTCCATCAGTCACATCATGGGCGTGAATACCCGGCAACTCGGCGTTCGGGCGTTGCTGCCATTTGATCCCGGTTATGTCGTCGTGGATCCAGACACCCGAAGCGGCGTCGAACCCCTCACTAGGCCCATGCGGTCGTTGCGACCACTTGGGCTCGTAGATGACCGGCTCTTCGCAGGCGTCGTCGATCCCGTTGCCGTTGTTATCGCCCAGGCAGGCCGGCTCGTAGCCCGGCGTCCCGCCGATATCATCACAGCACAACGGATCGACGTCCGCACATGTGCCGTCATCCAGGCAGCAGGCGATCGTCATATCCACACACGCGGTGCCGGCGCCTTGTGGCGTGCCACCCAACTCGTCACAGCACAGCGGGTCGGCCATGATGCAAGTGCCGTCTTGCAGGCAGCAGCCCTCAGGTTCGGTGCACATAGTGCCCGCGCCCTGGGCCACTCCGCCCAACTCGTCGCAGCACAGTGGGTCGGCCATCACACAAGTGCCGTCCTCGAGGCAGCAGGCCTCGTCTTCGGTGCACATAGTGCCCGCGCCTTGCGGAATCCCGCCCATGTCGTCACAGCACAACGGGTCGGCCATCACGCAGAGGTTGTCGGCCACACCGGTCTCATCGATGCAGCAGGCCTCCTCTTCGGTGCACAGGGTGCCGGGACCCTGCGGAACACCGCCCAGGTACTCACAACACACCGCGTCCATTCCATCCTGGCACGAGCTTGTGTACTCGTTGATGAAGCAACATGCTCCAATCTCGCCGGAACACATGGTGCCAGTGCCCTGCGGCGAGCCACCCATGGCACTGCAGCAGAGCGGGTCGGCGTCAATGCAGGAGCCGTCCTCGAAGCAGCAAGCCTCCAACCACCCAGCGCACACGCTACCGGGACCCTGCGGCATTCCGCCGTTGGAGGAACACTCCTCTGGATCCATGTCGGTGCAGCTACCGTCAGACCAGCAGCAGGCCTCACGCGGTGCAATGTCTTTGGTGGTCAGCACAAACGCCATATCCCACGAGCCCTCAGAAGTCTCGATGGGCTCGCCGAACATAAACTGTGCTCCAATAGCCGGGGCCAGTGGGTCAAAGATGCGGACCGCGTCGTCATTCCACTCAGGCCGACGCGTCTTCCAGCCCCACGGGAACTCGATTGGGATAGGCTCGTAGTAGAGCGCCGAGATGCTGATCCAGTAGATGTTGCTCTGGTCGAAGTCCTGATAGAACCACATATCCTGCGGAATAAAGAGGTCGTACTTGAAGCAGGTGTCCGGTACGTTCATGAACTCCGGATGGAAGTCGCAGCCTACCGGCCTCTCGTTCAACTCTTCTCGCGATACCATAAACTCCCAGAGCATCCTGCCGGGATGGCTCCACTGCTGATCCACGCCGGCTGGAACGTCCGTCCAGATGCCGATGTGGAAGCCCGCCGGGAAGCCGGCAGCACCCATGGGCGGAGGCTCGGGAATCTCCCAGCCAATGTAGGAACCCCACCAGTGAACGTCCGTAACCGGGCGGTTGTCCTGGCAGGGCCAATCGTCGGCCACAATCGGGCCCATCTCGTAAAACGATGGGTCGTCCCAACCATAGAAGCACTTGGGCTCGGGCGAATCGGGGTTGTGGGTAGGCGGCTGAGCCCACTTCGATTGCTGACAAATCGTGGTCGCACAATTAGTGCCAGGCCCTTGCGGGTCACCGTTTTGAGCCACGCAGTCGCCATAGTTGGTATCGATGCACGTGCCGTCGGGCAGGCAGCAAGCCTCCAGTATCTCACACGCATCGTCGATACCGTTGCCGTTGTTATCGCCCAGGCAGTGATCGGCGTACCCCGGTATTCCGCCCACGTCATCGCAGCAGAGCGGGTCCACGTCCATGCAAGCGCCGCTACCGTCTTGCAGGCAGCAAGCGATCGTCATATCGACGCACCCGGTCCCGGCACCCTGGGCTGTCCCGCCCATGTCGTCGCAGCAGAGCGGATCGAGGTCCAGGCAGGTGCCGTCTTGCAGGCAGCAGCCTTCAAGCATCGTGCATGCCGTCCCCGCACCTTGCGGCGTGCCGCCCAGGGCGATGCAGTTGTCCGGAGTCTCATCAACGCACTGGCCGTCCGGAAGGCAGCAAGCCTCGCGTTCCTGCGGCTCTTCGCAGGCGTCGTCGATACCGTTGGTGTTCAGGTCGCCCAGGCAGTTCGCGACGTAACCTGGGACACCACCCAAGTCATCACAGCAGATTGGATCCACGTCCAGGCAACTGCCGTCGGGGAAGCAGCAAGCGATCCTCATATCGACGCACCCGGTCCCGGCACCCTGAGCCGTCCCGCCCATGTCGTCGCAGCAGA
>JAGLWJ010000205.1 GCA_023133475.1 Phycisphaerae bacterium
CGGATCGTCGTCCCGGTCCACAAGGGGCGCGATCTCAAACCCGGAACGCTTCGCGGTCTTATCGATGATATGGGTTTGTCGGTCGAGGAACTCGTCGCTATGCTCTGACCGTTGTGGGGGCCTACCTTTCGCGGGTGGCGGGTGGCATGCAACGCCGTAAACCAGTTGCCGGGTTGTGAAGTGTAACTGTTGGTATATTAACAAGTTATCCACATAAGAATGCGCGCATTGTTTGACATCCTCTGGTATACCAGGGCTTTGATAGGCAACCGAAGTACACCAAGGAGGTCAAAATGGATCGTCGATCGAATCGCAAAACCTGGAGGGGTCATACACCAATGAATTGATGAAGGCTATAGGACGCATTCTGCCTGCTCGGGGGCTGTCATTAGTGGTGGCAGACCAGCGGGTGCGTTGGACGGACCGAATGTTGGCGGTCATGGCCTTCTTGATGGCCTGTGCCGGCGGAGGGACGTTGGCTGAGCGGTTCGGCGTGGCTCGGGACAATCTGGTGGCTATGTATGACAGTCGGCTTCGGCCGGGGCGGAGTTATCAGGGTTTCATCAGCGCGTTGGCCAAGCGGTCGGCCCACTTGTTGAAGGTGATCGTCCCGGCGTTTCGAAAGGCGGTGCAACGCATAGCGGGTTCGCATTGGCGGACGGGGCCTTGGGTTGTGCTGGGTGTCGACGGTTCCCGAGTGGAGTGCCCGATGACCGAGTCCAACGAGGAGGCTTTTGGTTGCGCGGGCAAAAAGAAGACTACGCCCCAGCAGCTTATCACCATAGCTTTCCATGTGGGTTTGCATCTGTTGTGGTCTTGGAAACGAGGCGACAGTTGTGCTAGCGAGCGTCACCAGCTCAGGAATATGATCGAACATTTCCCGGACAAGAGCATGATATTGGCGGATGCGGGCTTTACCGGATATGAAGTATTTAGGGCTCTACAGGCTGCTGGGCACGATTTTGTGATTCGGGTTGGCAGTGGGATACGTTTGTTGAAGAAGCTCGGCTATCGTATTAACGAGACCGATCAGTCTGTTTATCTTTGGCCCCAAGAGATGAAGCGAAGTTGCCCGACAAGTTGGCCGGTGACATGTATCGCCAGCGTTGGGGCGTGGAGGTTTACTTCCACTCGCTGAAACAGACACTGGAACGTACCAGGCTGCTCAGCACCAGTGCGTCTTATGCCCGGGTCGAGCTCGATTGGCAGGTGATGGGTCTGTGGATGATGGGTCTGATGTGCGTGGATCAGATAGTGCAATCAGGTGACATCGGCCGACTCTGGAGCGTCGCAGCCTGTCGCCGTGTGATCCGCCTCGTGATGCAGCATACAACCAGATGCTGCAAACAGGGCTGGCTGGCTGCCAAGCTGGGCAAGGCGGTGCAGGATGCCTACCAGCGTCAAAGCGGCAAAGCAGCCAGGAACTGGCCGCACAAGAAGACCTGCAAACCAGCCGGCGCCCCACAAACCCGCACGGCGACAGAAGCGGAAGTCGAGCTAGCACAAAGGCTTAAAAGCAAAAAAGCCGCTGCATAGTTTACGGCGTTGGGTGGCGGGCGCAGTTACTCAGACGGTTGCGTTCGGGGAGGTCAACGATAAGTCGCGAGTCTGGCGACCGACCAGTTCGCGCAGAACTCCGGGCTGGAGAGCGCCCGGGGTTGCTCGTTTTATCGCGAGTATTCGCAAGGGCTTACAGCAGCAGACGGGGCCGCCCGGCCCGCGAGAGAGCGCGTTTCTGGGCGGCGTACGCGCGGCCTCGTCGCCTTCGGCGTCCTTTTGGCCCTCGCTGCCCCCGAACCCTGCCGAGAACTTAGGAATCTCGATCGTGGCCGGAAATAAGCCAGGGCGGCCCAGGGGGCTACGTTTTTCAACCAACCGCCGGCACCTTGCGTAGCACACAGCCTCGCTTTCGTTCATTGACGCTTGATTCGTGGGTTGCAGGAAATCGATACGCGCGTTATAAACAATATGGGGCAATTTTTGTACGTCTTCAGAGAAAACCGGTGACGAAACCCATGCCAGTTCGTTGCCACTTCGCATTTCGTGTTCACGGTTGGGGCGATGGCGAGTCGCCGACTGAACCGAACGTTCCGGGCACTCACTCCCGAGTCGGGGGACATTTCTTGCGGGGCCGTAATGGCGGAGAACAGAGATGATGCGAAAGACACTGCAAACCCAAAGAACGCGAGGATCACACGGGCTGATCGGCAGACAGACCGGGCTGCGTTACCAGATGCACGTGCTCAGCGCGGTGGCCCCCCGAGAGACCACCGTGTTGGTCTGCGGGGAGTCGGGAACGGGAAAGGAACTCCTGGCGCGGGAGATCCACGCCCGGAGCAAACGGTCGGCTGGTCCCTTCGTACCGGTGGATTGCACGACGGTAACCGGCTCGCTCTTTGAGAGTCAGCTTTTCGGGCACGTGAAGGGCGCATTCACCGGAGCCTCGACGGACACACTGGGGCTGATCCGCAGCGCGGACGGGGGGACGCTGTTCCTCGACGAGGTAGGAGAGTTAAGACCAGAGCTGCAGGGCAAACTCCTGCGTGTGCTGCAGGATCGCCTTGTCCTTCCAGTCGGCGGCGTCCAGCCCTTTCCGGCCGACATTCGCGTGATCGCGGCGACGAATTGCAGCCTTGAGGCGATGGTCCACCAGGGCGCGTTTCGTGAGGACCTCTATTACCGCCTGGCGGTGGTGTGCCTCCAGCTACCGCCCTTGCGCCAGCGTCCGGAGGACATTGGCCCGCTAGCCTATCACTTCCTCGACGCCATAGCCGCGTTCTATCAGGAGCCGGGGAAGAGGTTCACTCGCCGAGCGGTGGCGGCTCTCAGGGCCTACCGTTGGCCCGGCAACGTTCGGGAACTGGCCAACGCGATAGAGCGGGCCTTTGTTCTCTGTTCGGACGAGACCATCGACGTGGATGCCCTGCCGGGCGCGGTCCGAGGGTCAACCGCCCCGGCCGACTCGGACCACACGCTGGATGCGATCGAGCGTGGAGCCATCGAGGAGGCCATGCGGGAGACCGGCTGGATCAGGTCTCAGGCCGCTGCGATCCTGGGGATCGACCCGCGGCGTCTGAAGCGGATGATGGCCCGCCTGCACGTCAGCGCTCCAGGCAAAGGCGCCCCGTGATCCCTGGAGCCGGCCGGACTTTTCCGAAACGCGGGCCGGTGGCGCTGATCGGGGCCAAAACGGTAGGTTGACCGGCCATTCTGGCGCTTTGGCCGTATGTCACTGTCCCACAAGCATTTCCAAACGATTCCCGGCTCTGGGGCATGCCCAAATGGACTGTTCGTCCATTTGGCGGGTGGAGAGCCCGGGCGACACGGCGGGTTCCCAACTGGCCTATTCGCAAGGACTTGGACGACCTGTCCCGCCGTCGCCTACACGCGGCACACCGCGTGCACTGTCAGTTCATGACGCATGACGTAAACAAAAAATGAGCACGCAGCAGAGACGATCATTTGTGGATGAGCTGCGTGATGAGGTTGCGTGAGTTAACTATTCTAGTGGTCGGGGTGGGTCTACGCCGCGTCGGCGACGCAGGGTACGACGTCCGATTTGTGTGCGTACCGACAACGCAGCAGGCCACTGAGCGGCTCAGAGAGCGGAGGTTCGACCTGGTTCTTCTGTGGGTCGACCTCACCCGGCCGGATACTCTGGGGTGGGTGGAGCGGCTTCGAGCGGCCAAGCCTTTCCTGCCCGTCGTGGTGATAACGGATGGCGAACCCATCTCGGCCGACGTGGAGGCGAGACTTCGCCAGATCGGTGTTGCAGCGGTGCTCACCGGTGGCGCAGTAGAGTTAGAGACTTGGTTTGATCAGTGGATCGCCAGTCAGGTGAACCCGTGGAGCGGATCCCTCCGAAGGCAAAGACACAACTCGGAGCAACCTCCACTCCCAAGAGAATGAGGAAAGAGCCCATGAAGCCTGGGAACGACAACCCGCGCGAGAGAGCCTCGGCAAGAGAGTGCACGGCCCGGATGGCGGGGCCCACACGCGGCCGTACCAGCGACAGCAAGCAGGTCCGAGCATCACGCCGGTCTGTTGACGATACCTTCTCCTCCTTTCGACCCGTGCGGGGCCGCCACACGGCTCCGCCGGCGACAGCAACCGGGCGCGTGCATGATGCCTGCCCGCTGACAATACTTCCTTCTCTCTCTCTAACCCACGCGGAGCCGCCCACCGGCTCCGCACGAACATCAGCCAAGCCCGTCTTCCAGGCGGGCCTGATAACGATACCTTCATCCTTTACTCCCGCAGGAAAAAGAACAAACGCCCTCGACAGGAGGACGAGCAACCGTCGGGATTCTCAGGCCGAGTTTTGAGGAGAAATACCATGAGAAGAAACGTCACGGCTGGATTGGTGTTATTGCTTTCGGCGTCTGTGGGGATGGCGGGGACGATTAGAGAACCCGGGGACATGCTTGACATCACCGCGCCGGTTACGGAAGGCGAGGCGCGCGGTTGGCAGGACTGGGAGGAGACCTACCGGGACGACGTGGAGTCTCTGACGCCGGGTCCGCTCGACGGCCAGATGAACATCCGGCTCCAGACCTGGTCCAGCTATGATGCCACGGTCGAAGGCGAGCCGGGCAGTCAGTTCATCTCGCAGACCAACACGTTCGCCGACGGTTATTTCTTTGCCGAGGTCGCCAGCACTCTGCCCCCGACGCCAGGCCCGTTTGTCTTTGGCGTGGACGGCACGCTGAGTGACCTTAACACCGACCGCTTCTACACCCCGACGGATAACCTCATGGGGCAGATCTTCACTCGCGTGGGCGACGCGGACCATGATGGTTTCTGGGAGGTTCTTCAACTCGATGGTGACGGCAATCCCTACTTCGCCGACACGGGCGTCGCTCTCCCCCTCCCGTTGTCGCCGTTCCGGCTGGACATCCTGATCAACGGCTCCGCGCTGGAGGTTTTCGTTGATCAGGGCAGCATCTTTGCCGGCACGGTGGTTGACACAGGTCTGTTTGGCGGACCGGGGCTGTCCAGCACGTTGACCAGCGTGAGCTTCGAGTCGGCCAACAACCTTGGCGGGGCGAACTCTGTGGCCACGTACGACAACGTCACCATCGCGGTCCCGGAACTGGCGACCATCGGTTTCGTCGGCTTCGGCATAATGTTGGCATCGCTCACCGTACTTCGGCGGTTCGCGTGACTGCCAGGATACAGTCCGCCCTTCTCCGCGCTGGACGGGTAGTCCATCTCCCTCGACAGGCGGGCGGATGACCAGTCGGATGTGCCGCGATGAATTCGCAAGTCCAAGAATGAGGAATCAGTCTGAATAGGGAGACACGCGATGCAACGCATGAGACCACCCAAGATGTTCTGTGGGGGCGCGTTGATGCTGCCGGTAACGACCGTGCTTGCGCTGGTGGTATTCGGAGTGTACGTTCTGAGTGCCAGCAGTTCGAATGAGGAGGCAGTCGGAGCAGCGACGGGCTTCGTAGAACGGGCAATTGACGAGCAACCCCGGCAGCCCGACGACGACGATGTCGGGCGCGGGGTGGCCGAGGGCATCCCGCTTCAGATCACCCACCAGGGGGTTATTAAGGTCTCGGATCTGCGGTTTACCGGGGACGGCTATTTCAAGTTCGCCCTTGCCGATGATACAAACACCAACGTCTGGACCCACGATGGAACACACGTCGGGCAAAGCGTGGAGCCCGATGGCTTGGTTACCGTGAACGTTCAGAAGGGTATTTACAGCGTCGCGCTCGGTGGCCCGGGCATGGGTCCAATCGACCCTTCCGTGTTTACAGAACACGATGAACTTTACCTGCGCATCTGGTTCACCGACGGGGTCAGCTCCGCGTTCGCACTCCCACTGGACCCGCCCCTGAAGATGACCAGCACCAGCTATGCCTACCAGGCGTTCTCCGCTGGTGACGGTGTCCCACCGGGTGGGATCATCATGTGGTCAGGTGCCGTGGATTCAATACCTGCCGGCTGGCAACTATGCGACGGAACAAACGGCACCCCGGACTTGGTGGACAGATTCGTTCTCAGCGTTTCTGCCGGTGAGAATCCTGGGACGACTGGCGGCTCACACTACGTCACTTTGACGAGTTCGTGCTTGCCTGCGCATACTCATAGTTTTACTACCGATCCTTCAGGCGAACACCAGCACTCGTACAGGAGGCCTTGGCCGTCGCTAGATATGAATGGACCAATCCCGGGAAGCGGTGTGGAGGACATTGTCGATTCAAGCACCGGCTCCGCTGGCGAGCATACTCATACTGGTACTACAGATACTACTGGAGACGGGGAGCCGTTTGACAATCGGCCGGCCTATTACACGCTGGCGTTCATCATGAAACTCTAGGAGACGACAGCCTGACATAGCTGGCCATATCAATGCAAGTCCCGTTGTCGTCGGATGGCAAGAGACCTACTTACCAATCCGCCGACCACGGCAACCGGTGGAGCGTAGTGAATTGGCAAGTCATAAGAGTAAGGAACCAGTCTGATTAAGGAGACATGTAATGCAACGCACAAGACAACCGAAGAGGTCGTGTGGGGTCGCGCTGATGCTGCCGGTAACGGCCGTGCTTGCGCTGGTGGTATTCGGAGTGTACGTTCAGAGTGCCAGCAGCTCGGAGGAGGGCATCCCGCTCCAGATCACCCACCAGGGGGTTATTAAGGTCTCGGGCCTGCGGTTTACCGGAAACGGCTATTTCAAGTTCGCCCTTGTCGATGGTGCAAACATCAACTTCTGGACCCACGACAACACACATGTCGGGCATAGTGTCGAGCCCGATAGCTTGGTTACTGTGGACGTTCAGGAGGGTGTCTACAGCGTCGCGCTCGGCGGCGCGGGCATGTATCCAATCGACACTTCCGTGTTTACAGAACACGATGAACTCTACCTGCGCATCTGGTTCACCGATGGGGTCAGCTCCGCGTTCGCACTCCCACTCGACCCGCCCCTGAAGGTGACCAGCACCGGCTATGCCTACCAGGCGTTCTCCGTGAAGCAAGGAAGCGTGCCGATCGGCACGGTTCTCGACTGGTGGCGCCCCAATGACACGTATCCGGTTCCGGAGGGCTTTCAGATCTGCGATGGGTCCAGGATTGACGACCCGGATAGCCCCTGGTTTGTCGAGGAAGAGGAAGATCGCGTGCACGTGCCCAACCTTTTTGAGAAGTTCGTCCGCGGGGTGACTGACCCGGCCAACATCGGCCAAGCCGGAGGGTCCGCGACCGCGATACACACCCACAGCATCGACCACAACCATCCATCTGCCACGGCAGCTGCGGAATCCGAGGGCGGGCACCAACACCAGTGGTCTACCTCGAGTACTGATGTGCCGCAGAATATTTACGACGGCGCTGGGACGCGTTGGTCCAGTGTACAGTGGGTCGAGAAAGGCTCGGGCGGGGACTGGACCGGCGTTGTCTGGGGGTCTGCAGGTCCCCTGTACACCCACAACGACGGCGCGCACGTTCACGACGTCGATCTGCCGGACTACACTGGCGACTCCGGACCGGCGTCTCCAGACAACATTCCGCCGTATGTTGGATTGCTCAAGATCATGCGCATCAAATGATTCCGCCGGGCACACCCAACGAATCGTGACTTCGGGTGTGTCAGGGGTAACGTATGGACGACGTGAGAAGAGCCGTTCTTAACCCTCTCTTATGAGGTTTACGAGCAATCACAGGAGAATGACATGAGACGCAAACTGAAATACATGCTTCTTTGCGCTTCGATCGCCGCGATTGCCCTGGTCGAAGCCACGGCCTACGCCCAACCTGACCGCGGCCCTTACACCCTGATGGCTTCGGAAGTCAACGGCGGCGCGGTGAAGGCCACCGTCGGGCCGTATACACTGCTCGGCTCGGTCTCGCCGCCGCCGATCGGCGCCGGAACGTTGGTCAACGGGCCCTATGAGATCGACGCCGGGACTGCGGTCACCATTGTGAGCGAGGACTGCAACACCAATGGGATACCCGACGATGATGATGTTGCCGCAGGCACCAGCGAGGACTGCAACGACGATGGGATTCCCGACGAGTGCGAGCCCGACGAGGACTGCAATAGCAACGGCGTCAAGGATATCTGCGATATCGGGGCGGGCACGAGCGAGGACTGCAATCGCAACCTGGTCCCCGACGAGTGCGAGGTCCCACCGATCGGCCCGCCTGAAAACGACTGCAACACCAACGGCATTCCGGATGATTGTGATATCGCTCCAAGCGATCCGGACGGGAATGGCGAGGTCAGCCAGGATTGCCAGGCAAACGGTGTCCCGGACGAGTGCGACATCGACCCAACCGATCCGGACGGCAACGGCGAGGTCAGCCAGGATTGCCAGCCGAACGGCATCCCGGACGAGTGCGACATCGCCCAGGACACGAGCCAGGATTGCCAGATGAACGGCATCCCCGATGAGTGCGAAATCGACTGCCAGCCGAACGGTGTCCCGGATGATTGTGATATCGCTGCGGGCACGAGCGAAGATTGCCAAACGAACGGCATTCCCGACGAATGCGACATCGCCGACTGCCCGCCGGGAGATCCGGATTGCGATGACTGCAACAGTAATAGCGTGCCTGATTGGTGCGACATCGCTCAGGGCACGAGCGTGGATTGCCAGACGAACGGTATCCCGGACGAGTGCGAGACTGACTGCAACGCAAACGGCGTCGCCGACGAATGCGACCTCGCGGCTGGAACCAGCCGCGACTGCGACAACAACGGCGTGCCTGATGAGTGTGAGATCGACGGAAGCGCTTGGCGGACTCAGGATTGCAACGGGAATTACATCCCCGACTTGTGCGACATTGCCCACGGAACCAGCCAGGACGTAGACACCAACGGGATTCCCGACGAATGTCCGATCGTAACCTGCCAACTGGTGGGCGACGTCGCTCCCTCTGGCGCAAGTATTCCCATGCACCTGTTCGTAGAGAACGTCACCGACCTGCGGGTGTACCTGATCACGATCGGGATTCAGAAGACCTTCGGCGTCGGAACGGTGGATGTGGAGTGTCCCGCTGGGGTAGCGATCAACACCAATGGGGTAACCCTCAACGGCACGCACTTCGACTTCGTTTTCTCCGGTCTGCTCAGTTCCCCGGCCACGGGCGGCTGCCCGCATCTGCGTTTGGGCTCGACCCTGGATGCTGGTGGCGTGTCCGTGGGGGCGACACCGGCCTACCTGGGAACGTACGTGCTGGACATCTCCAGCAACGCCGAGATCGGCAGCACGTTCAGGATGTCGGTTCTGGATGGGGGCGATTCGTATCTATGGGACTCGAGCATCCAAACGATGGGCTTTGCCGTGGGGCCGGCGTGCGACCTGACCGTCGAAGCATACAGCCTGCACGCAACGGAGGCGATCGGTTCACGCTACTTGCAGATCGCGCCGGATCCCAGTCCGGCTGCCATGGCTCTTCGGGTCACTTCCCCGGACGAGGCGTGCGTGGACCAATACGTGGACTTTGATCCCGATCCGATCCTGGCCGACATGGGGGTCGGTCGCCTGGTAGAGTCGCCGGTGGTTCTCACGCCCGCTGATTGGGGCACCGTTTACCTCAGTGACGAGGAGATCATTCCGGACACGACCTACGAGGTGCGGGCTGAGTGGCCGCAGGGAGGGCTGACGGACGCTGCCAGCGCCAGGACATGGCTGTGGGCAGACGTGAACAACTCCGGCGGCCCGGTGGACGAGGACGACATCGAGTGTCTACTGGAGGGCTTCGCGGGTGATTTCAACACGTGTGGGTTGTTCGCAGACGACCTGGTGGGTGACGTAAATGACGACCTGATGGGTGCGATCACCAACGCGGCTGTCGATCTCGACGATCTGATGGCCGGCCTCGATGCGTTCGATGGCGCCGGCTATCCCTATCCTGGGCCATGCGGGGCGCGGCATGGGCAGTTGGCTGCAGGGCCGACTGCGTTTGTCCAAGACCTGGAGCCAGCGGAAGCCGCGGTGTACTCTGACATCCCCGCGGACGGCCAGACCAAACGCGACGGCGGGATGAACGTGGTCATCATCGTGGTCCCCGGGAGCGCCGTGATACAGCCCGGCGACTTGCTCAAGGCCGACGTCTATATCAGCGGGGTGGTTGATCTGCGTGGTTATCAACTGGCCTTGGATGCCTCTGGAGGCACGCAGGGCGAGTTGACCCTGGAGAGCACCTCGATCGACACCGAGCGGATGGACTACGTGTTTGCCGGGCTCCAGGATGTCCACGCCACATATCTGGCACGGCACCGCATGGCGAGCGCGTTGATGCAGGGCGGGATCGATTCGCCGTCGCCCGAGTATCTGGGAACGTACTCGTTCCGAGCAGCACCTGACGCAGAGGGTGCATTCCTGCTGCAGGTACGGGATGATGCGGATACCTTCCTTCGTGACTCAGCCCGGCAGGCAATCACGATCGAACAAATGTCACCCGCGACGATTCACGTTGGCTTCCTGACTCTGGCTGACTATGCGTTGTTCGCCGAGTGCCTGGACAGTTCGGGCGTGCCGTATGCTGCCGGGTGCGCACGCGCCGACCTCGACGCTGACGGCGACGTGGACCTGGCCGACTTCGTCGCATTCCAGGTCGCCTTCACGGTA
The DNA here is from genome assembly GCA_023133475.1 of Phycisphaerae bacterium. Classification (GTDB taxonomy): domain Bacteria; phylum Planctomycetota; class Phycisphaerae; order UBA1845; family UBA1845; genus JAAEQG01. The sequence continues at coordinate 10,584 of JAGLWJ010000205.1, forward strand.
TCGCCGCCGTGAGATGACCCAGTATAAGCTCCGGCGTCCTGCGTTTCCTAAGGAGGCAAATAATGCGAGCGACAATCACAATCATGTTGGCAGCGGGGTTATGCGCGAGTAGCGCGAGTGCAGACGTATTCTTCGAGGTTACTCGCCACGGCGACGAGCCGATCGGGATGGATAACGGAAGTTTCGTCTTCTACTACACCGGCCACTTCGACGCATACGTCTGGGCCAGCGGTGCGGATACCGAACTTGTCGGGGCGGACTTCGACATCGTGTTCGACGACATCTACGGATGGGATATCGCGTTCTTGGAGCTGGGGGTCGTCGACCCCGATGGGCTGTTCTCCGGTCCAGAATCTCCCGGCGCGATTGCCTCCGATCGGATCGAGGGCGTCCTCGTGAGCGACGCGGCGCCGGTGCCGTTGCCGCAGGACATCAACAACGCGATGCTGCTTTATGAGAACTTCCACATGTACTTTGACGGGTACGTGAGTGTTGTGCCGAATCTCGTTGAAACGAACGCCGGAAGTCCGCCGGTAATTCACTCGTATGGCGTCTTCAACACGCCTGAGCCCGCCACGCTCTCCCTGCTCGCCCTCGGTGGGCTGCTCGTGACCCGGCAGCGGCGGTAGCAGGCCGACCACCGACGCCTACCACGGGTCGCTCCAACGCCGGGGCGGCCCGTTTCGTGGTGTGCCAGGCATGGTGTTTGACTTGGAGGTGTAAGTCCTCTGGGGGCCTTGATGGCAGGACCCCCTAGCCCGCTGTCTCTGATCGCCTCGGCGCGGAGAAACGTGTACTTCCCCCGTGCTTGCAGGGCGTCAACCCAGTCTTCCACGGTCACCGCGGCAATAGGGGACAGTCATCTATTTACGCCGTGCTTGAGCCGTCTCGTTTCCATTCGGCAGCGGTGTCTTGGCTCTTGGGGGTCGGCCGACCGGCAACGGGCGGAGACGACGTCCCAGACGCTGTTCCAGCTTGCTCAAAAACGCATCACTGGCCAACGGGCGGCCACGGTGCGTGGCCAGCCGAAGCCGGCTGACCGCTGTTTCATCCTCCGGCTGCCGCAGGCTCTCCCGCCATTGCCCTTCCCGCCACTGCCGACCCCAAGCCGCCAGATCAAGCAACCCGGTAGGGTCGCATCCGCCGACGTGGGCCGACGCACTCGACCACGCATACCGCCACGCTACCCGCACCAACTTGGCCCGAACCGGGTTCCGTTCGACGTAGCACAACGCCCGCCACGCATGCGCCTTATCCAGAGGACACGAGAAGAAGCGGCTTTGCCACAGGTGCCCGCTACGGCGGTGCAGGCGATTGATGTACTGCGTGTAGCGAAAGTGCGTGCGCCCCAGCGCCTGGGCCAGCGAAGCCTCCTCCGACGGCGTCCCCACCACGTGGATGTGGTTGGTCATCAGGCAGTAGCCCAGCACCGTAAAACCGAACCGTTCGGCATGCTCGCGGAGTAGCTCCAGATAGACCCGGCGGTCGTCATCGACAAAGAACACGTCCTGGCGGTTGTTGCCCCGTTGCATAACGTGGTGAGGCACCCCAGCCAACACGATTCTCGGAACACGCGGCATCCTCGAAACCTACACGAAACCGCACAACGAGTCAAGAAATAGGTGACTGTCCCCTGTTCCCTTATCTTCCGGTGGTGTCGGGCACATTCATCTTCCGCGGTATCCCGGCCGGAAACATGGGTGGCAAGCCCACAGCGCGCCCCACGTACACTAAGCCGCCGAGGATTTTGATCGCGGTTTCCCCAGCCAATGCGAGGCCGCCAACCGCAAGGGCATCTTTCCAGGGGCGAGGGTGCCGATATGAGGGAAGGTGCTCTGGCGCACATCCGCGACGGTGATCAACACATCGGGATCGATCCCCCTGGCGATCTTCACGACGATGGGCACCTGCTTCCGGGGAACAACCGCAAGGCACATGGTCACCGGCCCCTCCCGGCCGCCGCCGGTTAGCGTCGTCACGACCATGTCTGCAAACCTCAGTCCCTCGGCCACCGCCTGTGCGCCCCCGCGCGAGAACAAAGTCACGACCTGAAGCCCGAGGGCAAGCCGCTGTTCTATCCACATGCCCAGCCAGTTGCCGGCGGCGAACCCGCCCGCGTACGCAACGACATTAACGAAGTGATCCAGATGGCTCACAACACTGGTAATGGCGTACACCCAGATTAAAATCTCGAAGAAGGCAAGCAGTACCGACAACCTGCGATACCCGCGCATGACGCAGATGATGCGTAGCGTGCCCAGGGACACGTCAACCACCCGCGCCACAAAGATCAACAGCGGCAACCATGATGAATCGATTTGTGTCAGGGGCGACATTGTTATCGCGCTCTCACTTGTAGAGGCTGGCTTTGCAGAAAGCCGGCGACTGTGCTGTCCGCCGTTGCGCTTGCGCGGACGTGCCGGCACCCAAAATTGAGCACGCGAATGGAACCCTTGCGGTGTCTGATCGTGTGTGTTTGTGGGCTCGCCGGTGGTCTTCGGCGGGTCACGTTGACGAGGCAGCGCACCGCCCCACCATATTGGTAGATCCGGGATACGTCGATCGTCCGGACCTCGAATCCCAGGCTACGGTAGATGGCCTCTGCGACGAAGTCCAAAATGGGCAGGTGGTAAATCGGCATGTACACAATCCGTTTCCCGTCCCGTTGTTCCATCAAGACATTGTTGTAAGTGATCATCCATTCGTTCGCTTCGTCAACGACGGCCGGCAGACGCAGCACCGTATAGTCGAGGCTGACAAGTTGCTTCGCCACGGCGTCGAGTGCGGGCTGGACGGCCAGCCCCTGTTCGGCGCGTTCCAGCAAGAGATCCATATCACCGCATTCATCAGCAGCTTCTGGGGCCAACAGAGCGACCGCGAAAGAGGGGCTGGCCACCAGGGCGGTGCGGTCATCAACCGGGGTCAGGTACATGTCCACATGGCACCAGGGAACATCACCTTGAGAGCCACCGACCAGGATCGGGCGGCGACCGAGCACACGCTTCAGCTCATGGTGAAGCTCTTCGATGTCGATGTTCGCGAAAGCGGTGTCGAAACCCACAAACACGTGGCGCATATTTGCAACGACATTCCCTCCCTCGATACACACTGAACTGGTTAGAACCCCCGGGGCCAGTTCCGCGGACTCCAGCAACTGCGGCAACGCAAGCTCGTTTCGCTGCCAGGTCGCGTACTCCGCATCATCAGCAGGCACGACGCTTGCAGCCGGGGTGCCGCTAATCGGGTAATACCTTGCGATTCGCCGATCCCGCGCCCATGGCGACACTTCACAGCCTGCACTGATCAAGTGCACTTCGCGACCATGCGCGACGGCGGTGTCGCCCCACGTGCAGATGAAATCGACCACCGCGGGAACCGAGGCGCAAACGACCTGCAACTGTACATCGGCGGGGAGCGCGGAAAACAGGTCACGGTACACGGGCCCGAGATTGTATTCCATGCTTGAATCGTAGTGGAGCAGCACCTCGGAGATCGCCCCTTCATGATCCGGGAGCACCCTCGCGCCACCGAATAGCGGTGGGGTCTCCGGCCTGCCCTGTTCGGAAGCAGGGGCCACGTTGACAATGAACGCCGTGCCGACCGTGGCGACGACCAGATAAAACCAGATTCGAAAGCGAAACCTTTCATACATTTGGGCGGCTTGCTCCTATGCTGCGGTTTTCAGTCAAAGGCGAGGGAGAAGGGGCGGCTATGTACGCCGCCCCCCTTGGCATCCTTCCCCCACACCGGAAATTCCTTTTTTGAACGGCTGACTACGACGCGTCGGGATCGTCCGGGTCATCTGGAGCCGGTTCGTAGGGATTCGGATCGTCAGGCTCATCGGAATCCCATTCGCCGGTTTCCGACTCGTCCGTTTCGGGCTCTTCTTCCACCGGCGGGGTTTTCTTCACCACCTTGGCGGAGATGATGTCAATGTATCGCAGCCCGTGTCGCTCGTAGAGTTTGCCCTTCAGCTCGACGTTTTGAAGGGCGAGCGGTGCAATGTCGCGGGCCGGACCCTTGAGACCTTTGCCGATGATGATGAGCCCGTCGTCGGTTTCCAGTGCGGCGGGGACGCCCACGCGGATGCACTCGCGTGTGCATTTGACTGCATCCGCTGACGGGAACCGCTCCGTCATGTAACAGTGCAGATCGACTACTTTCCCCGTAAGGGTAACCTCACGCGGGGCAGACTTCTTGTCCTGTTTCGGGGCGGGCTTTTTGCCCTGTTTGTCACCGGCATATAAAGCCGAGGCAAGGATCGTTGCAGCGGATACAGCCACAACTGCGATGGCAACAACTCTCTGATACTTCATAATATTGCTCCTGCGTGGACGGTCTCTTGAATACTTATCCGTCCTGAGTTAAATCCGCCCGGCCAGCCGTGGCCACCACGACCACTCACCGAATTGCTGTCGGGCGGTTGAGTTCGGATGCGGATCGAGCGAAGCGGATCTGCTCATAGCTACCGGTCTACTCCGTTTCCGGCCCGGGTTCATTGCCGGGCTTGGCGATCACTTCGATCTTGTACCCGTCGGGATCAAACACATAGCTCTGATAGTAACTGTTGAACTCTCGGGGTTGCGTGGCGTGGATGTCCCTCCGTCGCGCTTCTTCGTAAATGTCGCGCACGTCTTGTCTGGTGGGCACCTCGAAACTCAGATGATCGAGACCGGTGACCTCCGTCCCACTGGGGAGTCCCTGCGTCAAGACCAGGCCAAAGCGATCCCCTATCTCAGACTTGGCGGTGCAGACGCAGGTGCTCTCGCTCGGAGGGACCGCATCGGTTCGCTCAAGCCCAAGGAGGTCGCGGTAGAACGCCACGCTTTGGCCCAGGTCTCGGACACGCAGTTCCACGTGGGCAATTCTTCGAAGCTTGGGTCGGTCCGGTCGCATACTTTGCCCCAATGAACGCACTTCAATGCCGGGAGTTTGGCCGATGGGCTTGAAAACAGCGTGAAATGTGGATGAAAATCCGTTAATTTTTGGTGGGAGGTTCGGCGAGATGGAGAGGCAGATGAACCTCGAACTCACAACCGCCGTCCGGGTGATTCGAGACCCCGACGGAGCCGTCGTGCAGCCGGGCAACCCCCCGGACGATGGTCAGGCCCAGTCCGGCGCCCGTGAACGTCCCCTTCTCGCAAGGTACGCGGAAGAAGCGGTCAAAGACCTTGCCCAGGTACTCCGGCGGGATTCCCGACCCGTAGTCGCGCACGGTGATCGAGGCGTCGGTGCCGTCCGCGATGAGTTTGACGTCCACGACCTCGTCCGGCGGGGAGTGGCGAATGGCATTGCGCAGGAGATTCGCAACCATTGTCCGCAGGAGTTCGCCGTCGCCCCACACCAGCAGTTCCGATTCGTCACTCTGCGGCAATGCCAAGTGAGGCACCAGGCAGACTTCGCGCTGCTTGGCCAGGGCTTGGCAGCGCTGCACGGCGTCCATCACGATCTCGTTCAGCGATACGTCGGCGGCGACCGGAGTAGTGAATCCCGCATCGGCGCGGGCCAGCGTCAGCATGCTGTTGACCATCTGCGAAAGAGAACGCACCTCATCCTGCACACTTGATACGAAACGCTCGTATTCCTCGGGGGTGCGCTCCTGCTGCATCAGAACCTGGGCTTCTCCCAGCAACACCGAAAGCGGCGTCCTGAGCTCGTGAGATACGTCCGCGATGAAACGCTCTTGGGCCTGAAAGGCGTCGGACAAGCGGTCAAGCATTTGGTTGAGTGTGGCCACCAGGGCGGCGACTTCATCCTTCCCGCGAGGCTGGTCGATGCGCTGACTGAGGTCGTGCGCACTCAGTCGTTCGGCCAACTCCACGATTCTTCCGATCGGTGCCAGCGAACCCCTGGCCAGCAACCAGGACGCCACAGCCGCCATCAGCAAAGCACTCGGAATCACCAGAAGGAAAATATGACGAAGCGCCCTGATGGACTCATGAACCCGAGTCAGGCTCACGCCGATTTGCAAGTAGAACGGCGTTACACCTGCCCGTTCCTCGTAGAGCGTCAGCAACCGAAGTTCGCCGGCCTTTCCGAGGAGCGATCGCGCCGTGTCGCCGCGCAACGTTTCGAGGACGGGCTGACGAGATGTTCGGGAAGCTTGGGCAGCGTCGCTCAACGGCAGCGTCTGCCCGCGCAGATTCTTTGATCGATCCACCACGGACTCGTCCGCAATCCGGACTTGAAAGTAGTAGCCTGGAAATCGGAAGGGATTGACTCGTCGTAGCGGTGCCTCCGCAGAAGGCTGATCCACCCGGTAGTCAGAAACCACCGCGATCTCTGCAATGATGGTTTCGGCCCGGTCTGTTAGGCGCTCGTCGAAGCTTTCTCGGAGGTCCTTCTCGTGAGCGGCAAGCACCACCACGCAAAGCACCGTCAGGATCAGGCCGAATACGACCAGATAGAGGGCGGCGAGTCTGAATCGAAGAGTCTGGAAGTGGCCCCACACGTTCAGCTCCTCAGAATCCGCTTGGACGAACGTCCGACGCCTCACTGCTGAGCATGTATCCGGTTCCGATGACGGTGTGAATCAGCCGTTGGTCGAAACCCTTGTTGAGCTTGCGACGCAGCATGCTGACATAGACATCGATGACGTTGCTGTCGCTATCGAAGTTCATGTCCCACACGTGCTCACCGATCGATGTTCGCGTCAATACGCGGTTCGGGTTTCGCATGAAGTACTCCAACAGGGCGAATTCCTTGGCGGTCAGCCTGATTTTCCGGCCCGCACGGCTCACGGTCCGGGTCAGCAGGTCCATCTCCACACCCGCGAATTCCAACCGTGACGCTTCCCCGGCTTGCCCCCGCCTCAGCAGCGCCCGGACGCGGGCCAGCAACTCGTCAAACTCGAACGGTTTGGTCAAGTAGTCATCCGCGCCGGCATCGAGCCCCTTGACCTTGTCGGCGGTGGTTGAAAGAGCCGTCAGCATCAGGATCGGGGTCTTGGCGCCACGACGGCGGATGTTCCTGCAAGCCTGAACCCCATCCAGGTCGGGAAGCATGACGTCAAGGATAACAAGATCATAGTCTTCCGTGGCGGCCAGATGCTCGCCGTCATGGCCGCCGGTCGCGACATCAACCGCGTAGCCGGTCTCCGCGAGACCCTGGCGGATAAACCGCGCCATCTTCGGATTGTCTTCGACAACGAGAATGCGCATGAGTTTGCCCGGCTGCCATTTGGCAACATCACGGACCTCACCGGAATGGGCGCCATCAGGCCGACCCTCCGGAACGGAGCGGCAGCACGCCATCAGCAATGGATTATCCCTTCCCTCCGAGTCGAAGGCAAGCAATCCAGCCCACGGCAGCCCCGCCTCACAGTAACCGCCTTGCGGTCTTGTGGGCGAGTCGGTAAAACAAGCGTCAATCCGCTGGAGTCGGCTTATGAAGGTGGCAGTCGTATACAACCGGGAGAGCCGTAAGGTCATCAATCTGTTCGGCACCGCCAACCGGGAAACAATCGCCCTGCAGACGATCAAGAGGATCACCGACGCCCTCAAGAAAGGCGGCCATCAGGTCACCGCATTCGAAGGGGACAAGGACCTGGTTGACAAGTTGGAGCACTTCATGCCCCGCGTGGTCAAAGGGGAGCGACCGGGCATGGTCTTCAACGTATCGTACGGCATCCAGGGCCAGGCGCGGTACACCCATGTCCCGAGCATCCTCGAAATGGTTGGCATCCCGTACGTCGCCTCCGGCCCTCTTGCTCATTCCTTGGCCCTGGACAAAGTCGTCACCAAGATGATCCTGCGGCAGCAGGGCCTGCCCACGCCGGACTTTGCCGTCCTAACGACGCCCAACGCACCGTTGCCCGACTTGACCTTCCCGTTGATCGTAAAGCCCAAGAACGAAGCGGTATCGTTCGGGCTGAGGGTGGTGAATAGCGAAGACGAGTTGCGCCAGGCGGCAAGAATAATCCATGACGAATACCAGCAGCCGGTGCTCGTGGAGCAATACATCGATGGCCGCGAGATCAATGTCGGTCTGCTGGGCAACAGCCCGCCGGAGGCGTTACCACCGGTGGAACTTCATTTCGGCGACCAGGGTCCGGCCATCTACACTTTTGAGGACAAGACGCGGCAAAGCGGGCGGACGATCTCTCACACCTGCCCCGCGCCAATCGGCGAAGACTTGTGCATACAGGCACAAAGCCTTGCCATACAAGCGTTTACGGCCCTGGGCTGCTTCGACTGCGCTCGTGTGGACATGCGACTCGACCACGACGGCAACCTGTACATCCTTGAGGTCAACAGTCTGCCCAGCCTGGGTGAATATGGGTCCTATCTCATTGGCGCCGAGCACGTCGGACTCGACTTCACCGCGCTGGTCAACCGTCTTGTCGAGGCGGCCAGCGCCCGCTATTTTGGGACGCCGGAACCGCCGAAGTTCGACAGGCACCCCTCCGACCCTCCAACGCGAGCCTTCTCATTCGTCACCCAACATCGCGACAAACTCGAACGACGGCTGGAAGAGTGGACGAATTTCTCAAGCCTCACGGATAACCCGATCGGACTACGCGAGGCCGTGCAGCGGGTGGGTCACATGCTCTGCGGGCTCGGTATGAAATCGGTTCGAGAGTTTACCGACGAACCTGCTACATGTGCATGGCAGACTACATTGGGGTTTGGTGATGGGGCGCTTTTCATCGGTCACCTTGATGTCCCCGTCGATGGATTGATTGCGCGCCAAATGTTCCGTCGCGAGCCGGAGTGGCTCTATGGCGAAGGCATCGGGTCGTCGCGTGCCCCGCTCGTCATGTTGGAGTTTGCGTTGCGTGCTTTGCGGAGCACGCGCCAACTGCCCAAACTTCCCATCGGTGTCCTCTATTACACCGATGAGGGGCGCGACGCCCCGAACAGTGCAGAGGTCATCCGCGCCGCAGCTTCGAGAGCTAAACGTGTGTTCGTGTTGCGGCCGGGTAACGTCGGGGACTCCGTGGTTACGCAACGTCGCGGGCAACGGAAATATCGGTTGCGCGTGGAAGGTGAGTCGCTACGACCCGGCCGTGCTGCGAGGAAGCCTGAGGTGCTGCGGTGGGTGTGGAACAAGCTGGAGGAATTCGCGCATCTCACGTCGCGAAAGCAACGTCTATCCGTGTCGGCAGTTGACATACAAGCGGAGAAGCTGCCAATGCTGCTTCCGCACCGCGTGACAGCCACAATTCTGGTGACCTTTCCGGACGCGAAAGCTGCGGACGAGGTGGAGCAAAAGATGCGGGCCGGCCTTGGCAAGCAGCGGCTGCGATGGGAGCTGCAAGAGATATCCAACCGCCCGCCCATGAAGGAGCGGCGGGGCAATCTCCGATTAGCCAAATCGCTGGCGGATGTGGCGGAACAGTGGGATATCCCCCTGAAGCGTGAATCATCCGTCTGGCCATCCGTGGCTGGACTCGTGCCGGCCAAGACCGCCTGCCTGTGTGGCATCGGCCCGGTGGCCCGGGATCTGGGCACGCCGCACGAGGCGATCCAACGTATAAGTCTGGTGCAGCGGACGCTCCTGCTCGCCGAGTTTCTGGCCAAGGATATCGAGAAGTAACTGCTTATGGAAGAACTCGGGCAATAGGGGACAGTCCCCTATTTGCGCCGTGTTCGAGCCGTCTCGTTTCCATTCGGCAGCGGCGTCCTGGCTCTTGGGGGTCGGCCGACCGGCAACGGGCGGAGACGACGTCCCAGGCGATGTTCCAGCTTGCTCAAAAACGCATCACTGGCCAACGGGCGGCCACGGTGCGTGGCCAGCCGAAGCCGGCTGACCGCGGTTTCATCCTCCGGCTGCCGCAGGCTCTCCCGCCATTGCCCTTCCCGCCACTGCCGACCCCAAGCCGCCAGATCGAGCAACCCGGTAGAGTCGCATCCGCCGACGTGGGCCGACGCACTCGACCACGCGTACCGCCACGCTACCCGCACCAACTTGGCCCGAACCGGGTTCCGTTCGACGTAGCACAACGCCCGCCACGCATGCACCTTATCCAGAGGACACGAGAAGAAGCGGCTCTGCCACAGGTGCCCGCTACGGCGGTGCAGGCGATTGATGTACTGCGTGTAGCGAAAGTGCGTGCGCCCCAACGCCTGGGCCAGCGAAGTCTCCTCCGACGGCGTCCCCACCACGTGGACGTGGTTGGTCATCAGGCAGTAGCCCAGCACCGTGAAACCGAACCGTTCGGCATGCTCGCGGAGTAGCTCCAGATAGACCCGGCGATCGTCATCGACAAAGAACACGTCCTGGCAGTTGTTGCCCCGTTGCATAACGTGGTGAGGCACACCGGCCAACACGATTCTCGGAACACGCGGCATCCTCGAAACCTACACAAAACCGCACAACGAGTCAAGAAATAGAGGAATGTTCCCCACCGCTAAAGCGATGGGCCACCCGTCTGATGCCACAAAAAATGGCCACACCCTGGTCGTAGGCTTTGACTGGCATTATGTGTTTCTATATTCCGGCTTACGCTACCGCCGGATGAACCAAAAATTATCCGAGTCAGTCCCCCACCCCGTCCGGCTGCTCGCTTCGCAGGCATCCGGAACGGGATGGGGCACCCACTGCGAATTCAGCGAAATCCTGAAAGTCAACATCCCCGTCATTGTCCAGGTCGGCGTCCACGCAGGGGCTGCACGTGTCGGCGGGAAGTTGGTTTGGCCCGCCGAAGCAGCCCTGAAACTCGGCATAGTCGTCACAGTCCACGTCACCGTCGTCGTCGAAGTCGCCCAGGATAGGCATGTTGCAGGCTCCAGGGGTCGCCATCCGCAGGGTCTGGATGCACTCCGTGCCGTCCCCAAGCCGCCCCTGAGAAATGTCGGTGGTCTGTTGGCTGAAGGTCAGCGTGTCGATCGGCGCCAGGTAGTTCGAGGTGCGGTCGAACAGGCCTATGTCTTCACCGGCGGCCCGCAGTTTGAAGTTGGCGTGCCGGGACCCTTGCTCAGTGTCGTCATCGGCCCAGATCAGCAGGTATCCACGCGGCGGGATGGTGGTGCCCGCCGGAATCCGCCACTTGGACCGGTCCGCCAGATCGTCGGTCAGATACCTGCCGCCCAGGTCCACGGCTACCGGCTCGGCATTGTAGAGTTCGATCCAGTCGGGGAACTCCCCCGGTTCGTCGGGGTCTTCGATGGTCGTGTCGTTGCCGGCCATCCACTCGTTGACGTAGACCGCCGGCGTAGGCCCGGGCTCAGGAGGTGGGCCGCCGCTGTTGTCGTTGGCGGCGGCGGGGGTCACCGCAGTGAACTCCGTGAGGTAGCTGGTGCCGTCCGGATAGCGGCCAAAGGAGATGTCCACGCTCTGGGACGGATAAGCCAAGTAGTCGATGAGCACATTGCCCGCGGCGGTGTTGTGGAAGATGCCGACTCCTTCACCGGCTCCGTCCAGCTTGAAGGTGGTGTGCAGGGGCCCGTCGGCAGGCTCGTTGTCGCACCAGAACAGCAGGAAACCTTTGGCGGGAACAATGGCGCCGGTGGGGATGAGCCACTTGCACGGGTTGCCCGGATGGTCGCTGAGATACATGCCGCCCAGGTCTACCGGCGTATCCTCGTCGTTGTAGATTTCCACCCAGTCCTCGTATTCGCCGGTCTCGTCGATGTTGATGGACATGTTGATAGCCAGCAACTCATTGACAAACAGACGCGGCAACGGGGTAGGGGCGGGGACGTTCAATAGAATCTCGGTTGTGCGGATATGAATGTATGGTTTGAGGCCCCAATCCCAAGGGCCTGGTGCATCCTGGTAATCAAGCGGCAGGGTGTATGAATCGTGGAAGTCGGCGGCGGTGAACCCCCAATCCATGTTGCCGTCGGCGAAGGAGCCCGTGAAGGCATACGGGCTGAGCATGGCTTTGATCTGATCGATTTTGGCTTCGGTGTGGGCTGGGGCGAAAGGCCCGTTGGCCAGTTGCCGCAGGTATCGCCGGTATTGCTGCTCATAGGCGGGGATGTTGAGCAAGCGGTCGATCAACGGTGGGCAATTCCACTCGGTGCGGATTTTGTCGGCGATCACGGTGAAGTGCCAATCCAGAGTGCCATTGTTGTCCCAAGTGCCCTCCCCATCGTGGAACACCAGGTCCAGTTGATACGCCCCCTCCGGCACCGGGGCTGTCACCTCCCAGACCAAATCGGTTGGGTTCCAAGCCATGATCGGGTCAGGCGAGATGACCGGGTTCCACCCGTTGAAACCGTAGTGCAACCAGACCTGGGCGGCGCCTTCCAGTGGGCGACCCGCAGGGTCGTAAGAGATGGTGACATCCTCGCCGGCCAAAGCGGGGTCCGGGTCGATGGACGCCGCCTCGTCGCCCCCGGCAGGCTCACCGCCGTAGCCGCCGTCGCCCCAGGTGTCGTAAGGCCGACGGGCCCAGTCGATCCCGAAAAAATCCACACCGTAGGTGTTGTCGTAGTCGTAAGGTATGTACTCGAAGCGGCTGGTATCCTGATTGTGATACAAGTAGTAGTTGTTGGCACCGTACCAGTAGTTGTCCCATTGGCCTACGGTCAC
>JAGLWJ010000206.1 GCA_023133475.1 Phycisphaerae bacterium
GGGTGCAGATTCTTTTTGACACCTGCTGGCACGTAAAATACCCTCCATGGCTGTTTCGATCACTATGGACCATGGAGGGCACTCAATGAACTTCAGAATAGAGATTAACGCGGATGGGGCAGATGTGCGAGGTGTTTCCGGGGAGATTTCGGGAACACTGGTGGAGCGGGAGAAGCAGCTGCGGGACTTGTTCCGCGTGGCTGAGGCGGCGGCCCTGGAGCACTCGTTGCGGTTGGACCAGCCCGAGGTGCCCCGTCCGCAATGCTGTGGCCGACCGATGAACAAGAAGCGGCTGCGCAGCCGGCAACTCCTTGCCCCGACCGGTGTGGTAACCTGGGATCGGCGGGTATACCAGTGCCCGCAGTGCGACCGCCAACTCATTCCGTTGGACGATGTGCTCGGTGTTCCTCGCGGACAACTGAGTCCCAGGTTGGCCAATTTGGGCATGGACTTCGTTCAGGTGGAATCGTACGAACAGGCGGTGGAGAAGTTGAAGCGGCAGCACGGAGTTTCGGTCGCCACGCGCAGCTTGGTGAATCTTGCCGGGCAGATCGGTCCGGCAACCCAAGCGTTCCTGAGAGATCACCAGTCGCAACATTGGCCATCAGGCCCCATCGATCGTTTGTACGTAGGCTGCGATGGCGTGATGACCTGTACGAACGAGGTTGGAAAAGATGGTCGCCTAAAATGGCGTGAAGTGAAGGTTGGCTGTTGCTTCTGGTACGACGCGTCGGGCCACACGCACAAGCGAATCTTCGGGCGTATTGAAGCGGCGGCGGACTTCGGTGCCACGCTTCGGCGTTGGGCGGATCAATGCGGTTTGGCCTCGGCGAAAGAAGTCGTTTTCATCGGGGATGGAGCCGAATGGATCTGGAACATCGCTAACCGTCATTTCAATGACAAGCGAACGACCTGGGTTCTGGACTGGTACCATCTGGTAGAGCATCTCTGGGAGACGGGGCGTGCGTTGCATCCGGATGATCGCGTTGAACAGGTGCGTCAGGTGGCGGAATGGAAGCGGATCTTGCGTTATGACGGGGGTATCCGGTTATGGCGTCGGCTTCAAGAGCTGCAGGTGAGTACTGAGCAAGGCACTACCGGTCGAGAAGCGATAGAAAGCCTGCTTGGCTACCTGAAACCGCGTCTGGATCAGACCGACTATCCCACGTACCGGCAACGCGACATGGCCATAGGCTCGGGAGCGGTGGAGTCGACGGCCAAGCAACTGGTCGTCCAGCGTGCCAAAGGTCCGGGCATGCACTGGACCGCCGAGGGCCTTGAGGTGGTGCTGGCCCTACGGTCCATTTCCCTCAACCGTGACTGGGATGCATTCTGGAAAACCAACCCGCAACGGGCCGCAGCATGACGAATTCAGGTGTCAAAAGATATCTGTGCCCCCCTACGCCTTCATGATGGACCGGCAATTCACAGACCCGCGATCAACTGCTATATTACCCGGCTTGCTGCATCGATGTAGTGTAATTGAGGAAGCATCATGGCATTTGAGAAGGTCGCTACCAAGGTTGATTTCCCCGCGCTGGAGCGTCAAGCCCTGAAGTTCTGGGATCGGATCGGGGCGTTTGACAAGCTGCGGGAGAAGAATCGGGGCAAACCCAAGTGGTCATTCCTCGATGGCCCCATAACCGCCAACAACCCGATGGGCGTACATCACGCCTGGGGGCGAACTTACAAGGACGTCTTCGAGCGCTACTTCGCAGCCACCGGGCATGAGCTGCGCTACCAGAACGGCTTTGATTGCCAGGGGCTGTGGGTCGAGATCGAAGTCGAGCGGGAACATGGGTTTAAGACCAAGGAAGACATCGAGAACTACGGGTTGGACAAGTTCACCGAAGAGTGCAAAGCCCGGGTCCGCAAATACTCCGCCATCCAGACCGAACAGTCCAAACGCCTGGGCTACTGGATGGACTGGGACAACTCGTACTACACCATGGCGGACGAGAACAACTACACCATCTGGACTTTTTTGAAGAAATGCCACCAGGGAGGGTATCTCTATAAGGGCACCGACGTAATGCCGTGGTCCGGGCGAGCCGGCTGTGCCTATTCTCACATGGAGATCGCCGAAGGGCGCAAGCTGGTGACGCATCCATCGGTGTTTGTGCGGTTTCCGATCCGCGGGCGGGAGAACGAATACCTGCTGATCTGGACCACAACGCCCTGGACGCTCACCTCGAACACCGGGGCTGCGGTCAGCAGCGACCTCGAGTATGTCAAGCTGCGGGCCAAGAAGGACGAGGCATTGTACTACTTCGCAGCCGACAACCTCAAGTATCAGCGGCTTCAGACGCAGTACAAGGAAGGTTTCGGGAGTCAGCCCTGGCCTAAGGGCTTGCCCAAGCTCAAGACCATCCACCAGTTTTTCCAGGAGCAGGGCGGCTACGAAATTGAGGGGACCATCCGTGGTGGTGATATGGTCGGCTGGACGTACGATGGGCCTTTCGACGAGCTACTCGCCCAGCAGCATGTCGGCGGCTATGCTCGACCGCTCGATTTGATCCCGTCTGAGCAGCGCGAGTGGTCTTCGGGGCGGGACGGGCATCAGGTTTTCGATCCGGGCAAGGACTCCAAGGGCGAATCCTATGTGGTGGCTGGCGAGGGGACCGGCATTGTTCATTCCGCCCCCGGCTGTGGCGATGTGGACCACGCCTGGGGCAAGGTGCACAAGCTGGTTTCCATTGCCCCGCTCGATGAAGCAGGTTGTTTTATTGAGGGGTTTGGCAAGTTCGCCGGTCTGCGTGCCTCGGAGCGTGAGACGGCTCAAGCCATCATCGCCGATCTGCGTGAGAAGGGCCTGCTCGTCGCGGTTGAGGACTATCCGCACATATACCCGCACTGCTGGCGGACCGGGGATGAACTGGTCTTCCGCCTGGTGGACGAGTGGTACATTTCGATGGAGTGGCGGGATGAGATCAAGGAGATGGCTAAGCGGGTCAACTGGCTGCCGCCGGCGATGCGCGGTCTGGACCGTGAGCTGGATTGGCTGACCACCATGAGGGACTGGATGATCTCGAAGAAGCGCTACTGGGGGCTGGCGCTGCCCATCTGGGAGTGTGCCGAGTGCGAGCACTTCGACGTCATCGGCAGCTACGAGGAATTGAAAGAACGCACGGTCGAGGGTTGGGAGCAGTTCGAGGGGCACTCGCCACATAGGCCTTTCGTCGACCGGGTCAAGATCAAGTGTGACAAATGCGGTGCCCTGGCGTCGCGGGTTCCGGACGTGGGCAATCCTTGGCTGGACGCGGGCATCGTGGCTTATTCGACCGTCCACTACAACACCAACCGCGAGTATTGGGACCAGTGGATTCCGGCTGATCTGATCACCGAGTGTTTCCCGGGTCAGTTTCGGAACTGGTTCTACGCGATTCTGGCATCGAGCACCATGATGGAGATGGGCAAGGAGAAAAAGCGCCCTCCGTTCAAGAACTTGCTGGGGCACGCCATGGTGCTCGATGAGAACCGCCAGGTGATGCACAAGTCCGACGGGACCGCCATCTGGTTCGAGGAGGCTGCCGAGCAGATCGGCGTGGACGTGATGCGTTGGATGTACTGTGCCCAGTCTCCGACGGTGGATTTGCCCTTCGGGCTTCGTCATCCCGACGATGAGGTGACTGTCAAAGGCGAGGATGGGGTGGAGATCACGCATACCGTCGAGGGCGCGCGTCTGTGCCGAGTCACCTCGACACCCGCCGACGAGACTCGCCGCCGGGTGCTGCTGCCTTTGTGGAATTCTTATGCCTTCTTCTGCAACTACGCGCGGCTGGACGGGTTTGACCCCAACGCAGACGCGGTGCCTCTGGAGCAGCGTCAGGACATCGACCGGTGGATTCTGTCGGACCTGCAACTGCTGGTCGGCACGGTGCGCGAGCGTTTTGAGAAGTATGAGCTGTCGCCGGTGTGTCATGCGATCGAGAAGTTCCTCGAGGACCTGAGCACTTGGTACATCCGCCGCAACCGCCGCCGCTTCTGGCGTGGGGCTTCGGAGGGCGATACCGACAAGCTGGCGGCTTACCAGACGCTCTACGAGGTGCTGGTGACGTTGGCCAAGGTGATGGCCCCCGCCATCCCGTTTGTGACCGAGCACATCTATCAGAACCTGGTGGCGAATCGGATCGATGGTGCGTCTGAGAGCATCCACCTGTGCGATTTCCCGCAGGCTGACCAGAACCGCGTCGATTACGACTTGTCGGACAAGATGGCAGCCGTGTTGAAGATCGTTTCGCTGGGTCGTTCTGCCCGAACGGTGTCGAAGCTCAAGGTTCGTCAGCCGCTGGCGGAGTTGGTGGTGGTGCCGAAGAACGATATCGAGCGTGCGGCTGTTCCGCTGTTCGAGGCTCATATTCTCGAAGAATTGAATGTCAAGAAGGTGACCGTGCGGGACAGTGTGGCAGAGATGCGTTCGCTGGAGGTTAGCCTGAACAAGAAGCTCGCCGGCCCCAAGTACGGCCGGCAGCTTGGCGGTATCGTGGCGGAGTTGGGCAGGCTCGATCCCGACACCGTGCTCGATACGCTGGAACAAGGTTTGTGGGTGACGGTGACGGTTGATGGCGACACCATCAACCTGGAGCCTGCGGAGGTCAACGTGACCAAATCCTACGGTGACAACTGGGCGGCAGCAGAGGACCGGGCCACCGTGGTGTTGTTGGACAAACGCATCACCCCTGAGTTGCGTAATGAGGGCATCGCCCGCGACATCGTCCGCAACGTGCAGAACCTTCGCAAAGACGCAGCCCTCAACATGGAAGACCGTATCGTGTTGGCATTGCGGACCGATTCGCAACCGCTCAAGGACGCCATCGCCGCCTGCGGTGATTACATTGCGGCTGAGACGTTAGCCACCAAACTGACCGATACCACCTTCGACACCCCCACCGGCGTCACCGAGGTCAAGATCATCGGCCAGCCCCTGCGCCTCGAATTGCAAAAGCAGCAGTAGGGCGGGTTCCACCCGCCGCGCGATGCCAGGAAGGCGGGTGGAACCCGCCCTACAGGTGCCTTTGTTCGTAGACTTCTTCAGCTTCGGGGCGGCGGATGTAGATCGGAACCAAGTTGGTGGGCTCATGGTATAAACCTGCGGCGGCGAGCTGACGCCCGAGGCGGTATACCACCTCCGCGCGAGCCTGGTTGCACTCCTCGGGCAAAACGGAAAGCCCGCTGCCGCTCACTGCCTCACGGTGATAGGCGATCCCTTCCCCCACCACGCTGCCGGTGGGGGGCATCTGAGCCAGGAACTCCGCCGGATCGACCTCTGCCGGATCGACTATCCGTTTATAGAATCGCTCGGCGGAATCCGCCGGTTCAAACCTGGCGGCATAGACGTGCTTGCGTTTGGCGTCCAGTATAACCGCCAGATGTGCCGGTGGGGCGTCCATCAGCAATGCGTTCTGGGCGATCACGTCCAGCGTGGGCACGCGAACGATGCGGGTTCGGCCATCGAGAGCTAGGGTCTTGGCAAAGGTAATCCCGATCCGCAACCCGGTGAAACTGCCCGGGCCGCCGGAAACGTAGATTTCCGCGATCTCTCGTGGTTTCACCTTGTGTTTGCGGCAGAGCATGTCGGCAGTTGGCAGCAGTTCGACGGCATGTTGCCGGGTGGTGGAGAACCTCGCCGCCTCCAGCACGGCATCCCCACGCCCCAGTGCAATACTGCCGAGCCGCCCGGAGGTTTCGACGGCAAGAGCCACATCTGATTTGCGAATCGGCTCACTCATGGTTCGAACCTACCATACCCGGATGCTTGCAGTCCCGCCATGTGGGGAGAAATGGAAAATGGAAAATGGAGAATTGAGAATGGAGAAAGGGGAGTGGGAATATCCTCGTTGTGGTCGTGCGGGGGATGCTTAGTGGCGACAAATCCGTAGCGTTTAGCGGTGATAAGTCCGTAGCGTTTAGCGGCGACCCGAAGGGGAGCGTGAAAATGGGAGCGTGTAGAAGAAAACGCGAAAAATGGAACGTGAAAAACTGAGAAAACAGCGCAATCGCAGGTGTAGGGCGGGTTCTACCCGCCTTCTTCGCACCGCGTGGTGGGTGGAACCCGCCCTACATCAAAGCGGCGGGTGCCGCTTGACGCCGCCGGGGATTTCGAGTCAGTTGTGAGCCTTGTATTCAGGAGCTGCCGTATGGCGATCAAACAACTGACCGACGAACAAATCCGCACCATGACCGTCGAGCAAAAGGACCGCTGGTGGCTTGAGAACGTTTACAAGGGCGATGTGCCGCAGTTCACGGTTCGAGCGGTGATCTGTGGCTTTCTGCTTGGCGGGTTGCTGTCAGCCACCAACCTGTACATCGGAGCCAAAACCGGATGGGCACTGGGCGTAGCCATCACCTCGGTCATCCTGGCTTTTCTGATCTTCAAGGTGCTCTCGCGGATTGGGCTGGGGCGCAACTACCACATCCTGGAGAACAACATCCTCCAGTCCATCGCCTGCTCCGCCGGCTACACCAACGGCCCTCTGATCGCCAGTATGGCGGCTTACATGGTGATTACCAACGTGGTGATCCCCTGGTGGCAGATGATCCCGTGGTGTTTTGGTCTGGCGACGTTGGGGGTGATGTTCGCCTTCCCGCTCAAACGCCGCTTCATCAATGATGAGCAGTTGCCGTTCCCCGAAGGGCAAGCCGCCGGCGTGGTGCTCGACACCCTGCACAGTCAATCGGACTCAGAAGGCGGCAAGGCTCTGCTGTCCGCCAAGTTGTTGATCGTTTTTTCCCTCATCGCCGGTCTGCTGCAGTTCTTGCAGTCTCACGCGATTCTCGACAAGCTCAAGGTGGGGTTCCTGGGTGTCCCGACGATGTTGGACGGATGGTACTACCGGCTGGCTGAGCGGCTGGACTGGTGGATTCCCGGCATCATGGGCACGCCGCTACGCGAGTTGACCGTTCGGCCGGAGTTGGACATCGCCATGATCGGTGCCGGCGGTCTGATGGGCATTCGCACCGGGGTTTCGCTGCTGATCGGGGCGGTTGTCAACTATTGCTGGCTGGCTCCGTGGATGATTCGAGTGGGCGACATCGCGCCCAACGTGGAGGCAGCCACGGGTGTGGCTCATTTTGGCTTCAGGCAGATTGTGTTGTGGTCGTTGTGGTGTGGAGTGACCATGATGACCACCGCGTCGTTGGTCTCGTTTTTCGCCAAGCCTTCCGCCATAATCAAGCCGTTTGCGGGGTTGTTCAGCGGCAAGAAGCGGAATGACGACTGCCTCAAGCACATCGAGTTCCCCATGTGGGTGTCGTTGGTGGGAATTCCGGGGATAGGGGCTTGTGTCGTTTACATGGCCCATGAGTTCTTTGGGGTAAGCTATTTAATGGGGGCCATCGCCGTCCCGATGGTGTTCGTGTTCACCCTGATCGCGGTGAACTCGACAGCCTTGACCTCGATTGTGCCGACCGGGGCGATGGGTAAGATTACTCAATTGGCGTACGGAGGGCTGGCGCCGGGCAACATCAAGACCAACATCGCCACCGCCTGCATCAGTGCCGAGGTGGCCGGCAGTGCCTCGAACCTGATACAAAACATCAAGCCGGGCTACATGCTGGGCGGCAAGCCGCGTCTGCAAGCCATCGGGCACGTTGTGGGGGCTGTCTCCGGGTCGGTGTGCTCGGTGCTGCTTTTCTATTGGCTGTTTTTGCCGGACAGCCCGGCGGACCTGATTACCGAGGAGTTTTCTTATCCGGCGGCAACCGCGTGGAAGGCGGTTGCGGAGTTGCTCACCCAGGGGTTGAGTCAGTTGCCGGTATCAGCCCGCTGGGCGGCGGCGATTGGCGGCGTGTTCGGAATCTTGCTCGAAGTGGTTCGCATATTGAGTAAGGGGAGGTTTCCCTTAAGCCCGGTGGGTATTGGCCTGGCGTTCATCATCCCGTTCCCGACCTGCCTGGCGATGTTTATGGGCTCGTTCATCTTCTGGGTTTTGGGCAGGGTCTATCGTAGGCCGGAGCAGCGGATGAACAAGATTTTTATCCAGAATCAGGAGTCAATCTGTGCCGGAATCATTGCCGGTGCAGCCCTGATGGGCATTGCGATGATGGCCATCAAGTTGTCTCCGTGGATGAAGTAGGGCGGGTTCCACCCGCCACATCCGCTTACACACCCCAAGGAGAACTTGCTTTTATGTTGTGTCCAGCAAAAACAATGATCCGCGTGCTTGCTGTTTGGGTAATTCTTTTCGGTGCGGCTGCCCCATGCCTGGCTGACGGGGGCACGCGGGACCGGTTCATTTCCCGTGCCCGGCAATTGACCTTCGATGGACGGCGAGCCGGCGAGGGCTATTTCTCGTCCGACAGCAAGAAGATAATCATGCAGACCGAACGCTATCCGGGTAACCCGTTCTTCCAGATTTACACGCTCGATCTGGAGAGCGGGCGAAGCCGGCTCATTTCACCGGGGATGGGGCGCACCACGTGTTCGTACTTTCGCCCCGGAACTGACCGGGTGCTGTTCGCCTCGACCCACCTCGACCCACAGGCCAAAGAGAAACAGAAGACCGAATACGCCGAGCGAGCCGCCGCCACCGGGCACCGCAAACGCTGGATCTACGACGAGCACTTCGACATCTTCTCGACCGACTCGCGTGGGCGAAAGATGCGGCGGCTGACCGATACCTTCGGCTATGACGCCGAGGGTGCCTATTCGCCCGACGGCAAGCTGATCGTTTTCTCGTCGAATCGCCATGCCTACCCAGCCGAGAAGCTGACGCCCGAAGCTCGCAAACTGTGGGGCAAGGATCGTGCCCATCTCTGCGAAATCTACGTCATGAATGCCGACGGGTCGGGCCAACGTCGGCTGACCGATTGGTTGGGCAATGATGGCGGCCCATTCTTCACCTTCGACGGCGAGCGGATCATCTGGCGTCACTTCGACGAGAGTGGGATGCTGGCGGATGTCTACACCGTGAAGATCGACGGCAGCGACCGCCGCCGCCTGACCGACTTCGAGTGCATGTCGTGGTCGCCGTACATGCATCCTTCCGGGCAATACGCCATCTTCACCTGCAACAAGCACGGGATGCCCAACTTCGAGCTGTTCATCGTCGATGCCCTGGGCGAGAAACAGCCGATACGGGTGAGCTACACCGACGGTTTCGACGGGCTGCCGGTCTTCGCTCCCGACGGCAAGACGTTCAGTTGGACCAGTAGCCGCAACAGCTCGGGCAAAGGCCAAGCCCAGTTGTTCATTGCCGACTGGGACCATCAGGCTGCTCTGGCTGCTGTCCACGGCGCTCCACCGCGAGGTGTGCCCGAGCCCAAGCCGAACTTCGCCCCGTTGAAGAATGCCGGCTGGGAGTTGTCCGACCTGCCCAAGATCAAGCCGGGATTTGAACCCGCCATCACCCGTGACGACCTCTACCAGCACGTGAAGTATCTGGCCTCGGACGAGTTGGAAGGGCGCATGACCGGCAAGAAGGGCGCGAGGTTGGCCGGCGAATACATCGCTGCCCGGTTCAAAGAGGCTGGGCTTGAACCGCTCGGCAACAATGGCACCTATTTCCAGGAGTTCCCGTTCCCAGCCGGGGTCGCGCTGGTTCGTGAGAAGAACGCTTTCGAGTTTCACATGGCTCCGCAGGTCTCCGGGATCGATTCTCTCGAAGTCGAGAAGGGCTTCCGCCCGCTGCCCTTCACCGCCAACGCCGCGGTGGATGGCGAATTGGTCTTCGCCGGCTACGGCCTGATTGTCCCCGAGGATCCGGGGCAAGCCAAATACGATTCCTACGCGGGGCTCGAGGTCAAGGGCAAGATCGTGCTCGTGCTGGACGACGTGCCGCAGAAGCTCGGCACCGAGCAGCGGATTCGGTTCAGCCATTACAGCAGCCCGCGTTACAAAGCCATGCAGGCCAAGCAGCGTGGGGCGAAGGGGTTCCTGTTGGTGGTGGGGCCTAACACGCCCGGAGCCGGTGAACTGCTGCCCCTGTCGCGCACCGCGAGCGATGCCGGAATCGTGGCGGCTTCGGTTTCGATTGAGGTCGCCAACCGCTTGTTGTTCCAGTCCAAACACACCATCGGCGACTTCCAGGACATGCTTGACGGCGGCGAGCTTCCCGCAACGGCGAAGGTGAAGACAGAGTTGGCTTCGATACTAACACTGAAAACCCACCTCGAACGGAAGGTGGGGCACTGCCGCAATGTGGTGGGCCTGCTGCCGGCGGTCGGTGACGACGAGATCGCCGACGAATACGTCATGGTGGGTGCCCACTACGACCACATAGGCCACGGTGAGGCAGGCGGCTCGCGGGCCATCGCCGGTGAGGAAGGGCAAATCCACAACGGAGCCGACGATAACGCCTCCGGTGACGCCGTGGTGCTGGAGTTGGCCGCCGCGTTGGCTGACGTCCGCAAACACACCACGGACCAGCGTTCGCGGCGTGGGATTATCTTCGCCTGCTGGTCCGGTGAGGAGATCGGGATCATCGGATCAGCCTATTTCGCCAAGCACCCGCCCTGCCCGCTGGGGCGGATTGCCGCTTACGTCAACCTGGACATGGTGGGGCGGTTGCGCGAGGGGCGGTTGATCCTGCAAGGGCTGGGCTCATCCCCGCAATGGCGGCGTTGGGCCGAGAAGATCAACATCCTCGAACCGCTGGACCTGACCCTCCAGGACGACCCGTATCTGCCCACCGACACCACGGCGTTCTATCCGACAGGGATTCCCATTGTGGCATTCTTCACCGACGTGCACGACGACTACAACCGCCCGACCGACGATGCCGACACACTAAACTACACGGGTATGGGACAGGTCAGCCGCTTTGCCGAGCGGCTGGTGGCTGACCTGGCATGTAGCCCATCCCCACCCTCATACGCTGAAATCAAGCGGGCGATGCCCAAAGGCGGAGGCGGGGGAGGGCGGCAGCATATCTACACCGGCACGATCCCCGACTTCGGTGCCGGCGACGCCCCCGGCATGAAGATCAGCGGCGTCCAGGGCGGTAGCCCCGCCGAAAAAGCCGGCATGAAACCCGGCGACGTCATCATCAAATTCGCCGGTCAGGAAATCCGCAGCCTACAGGACTACTCGACCGTACTCGGTGCCGTCAAACCCGATCAGCCGGTGGAAATTATCGTGCTCCGCAACAACCACGAGGTGCGTCTGGAGATAACACCCACGGTGCGCAAGTAGCAGGATTGGCCCGCATTTCTCACACCGCAGAGAACGCGGAGATCGCAGAGTATTCCCTGGAAAGTTGTAGGGCGGGTTCCACCCGCCGCTGACCCACATTTTTCATGAACGCAGAGACGCAGAGAGCGCAGAGAAGAGCGAGAAGAGATGAGGATAAGGGGGGAAGAGTCGAAACCGGGCAACGTTGCCAACCCCGCATTTTCCATTTTTCATTTTCCATTTTCCATTTTCTGCGTGCTTCGCGGTGGAATATCCGGGTTAGCGGCGCCCCGAAGGGGAGCTTGGGTCGCACGGAACGCCAACCCCGCCTTCTCGGGAGCCCCCGGTGTATCCGTGCTTGCTTGCGGTGCCGGATCGCGTTCAAATATGCAGTGGTCTTATGAGGTTCGACCATGGCTGACTTTGTTGAGGACCTTCAGCTACTTATCCGTTCCCGGTATCCGATCATCACCATCGAGACCGACGAGGAACGGCGGGCATTGGACCGGGTGTTGCAGGCGGTCCGGTCGCTGGCGATGCAGGCTTACATTTGGGACATGGTCGAAGGGCTACGAGCCACCACGCCGGCACCCACACAGTCGATCCCGAAAACCAAAAGCCCGAAAGAGGTGTTGACCCACATCCTGTCCACGAACTGGTCGGCGGTCTTCATTCTCAAGGACCTGTGCACCCACCTGCGTGACGCAGCCTTGCAGCGGATGCTGCGGACCTTCTCCCAAAACGCCCATGAACACCATCGGACAATGATTCTCATAGACCCTTCCACCGACCTGCCGGACATCCTGGGCCGGATATCCGCCCCGTTGGAGATCAGCCTGCCGGACGAGGATGAACTCGAACAGATTGCCCGGTCCACATTCAAAGAGTTGTCTCGCTATTCCAAGATTCGTAGCGAACTCAATCACAAGCAATTTCGGCACATCGTGCGCATGCTACGTGGGCTGACCGCTCACGAAGCTCGGCTGGCGGTCTCGCGCGTGATCCTGGACGACGACTGCCTCAACAGCGACGACATCGAGCGTCTCTTGAAGGTCAAGCGGGAGATGGTCCGCGAGAGCGGCGTGCTGGAATACATTGATTCGGAAATCCGCATGGAGGACATCGGCGGGTTGACGAATCTCAAGAGGTGGCTGACCAAGCGTGCCGGGGCGTTGTCCCCCAAGGCTCGCGAGTTCGGGTTGGAGCCCCCTCGTGGCATTTTGATGTTGGGCGTGCAGGGTTGTGGCAAAAGTGCCGCCTGCAAAGCCGTAGCCGCAGCCTGGCAGATGCCGCTACTGAAGCTGGACCCCGGGCAACTCTACAACAAGTACGTCGGCGAGTCCGAGCACAACCTGCGCAAAGCCATCAAGCAAGCGGAGTCCATGGCGCCGGTCATACTCTGGATCGACGAGATCGAGAAGGCCTTCGCCTCCGCTTCGGCTGAGTCTGCCGACGGGGGCTTGTCCAAGCGTATGTTCGGCACCTTGTTGAACTGGTTGCAGGATCATCCTTCGCCGATCTTCACCGTGGCGACCGCCAACGACATCAGTGCTCTTCCGCCGGAGTTGGTTCGCAAGGGGCGTTTCGATGAGGTGTTTTTCGTGGACCTGCCCGATCATGAGACTCGCGAGCACATCTTCGCCATCCACCTGCGTAACCGCAAGCGCCCTCTTTCGAGGTTTGATCTGGGCGATTTGGCCGGCGCCGCGGAGGGGTTCTCCGGGGCGGAGATCGAGCAGGCCATCGTGGGGGCGTTGTATTCCGCCTTCGGCCAAAGCCGCAGCCTCACTCAAGAGGACATCTTAAACGAAATCCAGGACACCCGACCGCTGTCGGTCACCATGGCTGAGAAGGTCAGCCAACTCCGCGCCTGGGCGGCCAACCGCTGCGTGCCCGCGGATTAACACCACCGTACCGCCGGCTTCCA
>JAGLWJ010000207.1 GCA_023133475.1 Phycisphaerae bacterium
GGACGGGTTTACTGAATGTTTACGAAAGTTTCACGAGTCGATTTCCTCCGGGAACCAGTTCTGCAAAGTTGTTCTCAACTTCACAAAAGCTGGATCGACACAGCGCTTGAAACTCACCTTCTCCGCCAATTGACCATAAATCGCCGAGGAGCGTTTCTTTTCAGCTTGACGAAGGGCCTTCTCCATCGCCTCCTTCGGGCGTCGAGGTTTTATGTCATTGGGCGATAGGAACCCGCTGGTGACAAGCCACTCCCGCAAACTCGGCGTCTGACCTTGCCATCCAAGAAGTTCATCCACATGAGACGTGTCATTCCAGACCCACGCTTCGAGTTCAGGGTCGATCACAATCACGCCCACACGATCACCCCACCCGGTCTTTGCCAGCCGTCGTTGAACCTCGCCCTCGATTGCTTCTCGTGATTCAGTCTCAGCACCACACCCTTCACGATCGAACAACACGAGTGCGAAAGCAAATCGGCCCGTCTCGCGACGAAGGAACTCGTGGCCACGAAGCCGGCAGCCGGGATCACGCTCCGGGTGTTGTTGCAATTCCACCGTGATCGGCCGAATCTTCATCGCACGCGGCCTGGAGAGAATCCCACGAATCGCCGCTGCCTCGTCCTTACCCGGAACCAGAATGATGAGATCCTTTTGCTCCTCGGACGCCATCACCCTAACACCCCCCCCGCAAAAAGCATGCCCAGACTCACTTCTCCGCGCCAGTTGAGCAGCCCAGGGTGCTTATCGCCGCCGGTGATCTGTGTTCCGCGTTGTTCGTCACGAGAGAATACCAGGATTTCCGCCGGTTCAATGACGGCCAGCAAGGTTGGGGAATGCGTCGCGATCAACACCTGACCGCCATAAACGGATCGCATGGACTGTGTGACTGTCTCGATGTTCAACGGATGCATGCTGTTTTCGGGCTCTTCGACGAGGCAAATGGGCTTGAATCCCGGGACATACGGAATAATCGTTAGCGCCAGCAGTCGTAGCGTCCCGTCCGACAGCATCCACGAGGGCACTTCAAGCCCGTTCTGATACCGCAGCATCAGATACCGATGCTTGTCCTCGGCACGCTCCACAACGCGAATACCTTCAAGATCGGGCAAAGCCGTCTTCAGATGTGCTTTCCAATCCTCGAATTGTGT
Source organism: Phycisphaerae bacterium (assembly GCA_023133475.1). Classification (GTDB taxonomy): domain Bacteria; phylum Planctomycetota; class Phycisphaerae; order UBA1845; family UBA1845; genus JAAEQG01. The sequence continues at coordinate 1,149 of JAGLWJ010000207.1, forward strand.
CGGGGCACCCTGCTCCAACCGCGATACAACCCACGGTAGATTTGAACCATCTTCATTGAGAAAGACGCCTTTTCCAGGCGGGCTCGGTTGGCGTAGCTTCTGGTTGTTCAGTTCTACGCGGTGAATTCCGCATCGAAGCACATCCTCCAGCCACGTCGCCGCAGGGAACTCCTCCTCACTGAGATTCTCGAAAATAGTCCTGCGCGGATTGGAAGGCAAAAAAATATGGTACGACTCGGAGTCGGCACCGTTGTCCTCAAGGTTCAAAGGTTGCTCCGGGAAGAGGTAGAACTTGTTCTGGGGTGACCTATAAACAAGATGGCTCCATCGGTGCTCGTCCCGCTCCTTGAAGACGCTCACCGGCAACGCGGTGCCTGATTGACGGATTGCATTGGCAGACAATTGCCCGCTATTTCCAAGCAGAATCTGTTCGTTGAGAATGGCCAGTTTCTGCGTTTCCTGGTCGATGCCGATCGCAATCTCATACCGAATCAAGTCGTAATCCGGTGTTTCCAGCGGCGTCTGAAACTCTTCCGGTATGTCGGCTTCGATGGCCAATTCAAACCGATTCCCCTTTCGGCCCCATACCAAGTCGTAAAAGTTCTGAGTCCGTTCGCCAACAGCGGTCTCCACCCCATCCGAGACCACCCGCCCCAAAAATCCTACGACATCCAGGAAAGTGCTCTTCCCGCTGGCGTTCTTGCCCACGAGTACGTGGAATGGCCCCAGCGTCTGGTTTACGTGCCGCAGACAACGGTAATTAAGGGCCTCGATACGGCGTATCATCGAACATCCTCCTACCACGATGCCTCCGCAAGCCCACTCTTACTCATCACTACATCCTATTTCCATAAGTGTTACAATCCCTACCCTGCCCATGCAATCTTCTGCTACTTGCCCAGCCTCGTCAAACAACGAAGCTGGGATACTGATCCGGGCTAGGTAACTTTGGCCATCCTCTTTGATGAAAGCCAAGAGAAAGCCCCTCGTAGGGCGGGTTTTACCCGCCTTCTTGGCATGGGGCGGTTTCTTGACGTGGGATGGCGGGTAGAACCCGCCCTACATTGCCGGCAGCTCCTCTACGTACGGCCGATGATGATTTGGCCGTCGTAGGCTAATTCCATGCCATCCGGGAGTCCCGCGTTGACCGGTTCGTGCATGATCTCGTGGGCAATGTGAGTGAAGAGGGTGCGGCGGGCTCCGATGATTCGAGCGGCTTCGATTGCCTGCTCCAAATTAAAATGGGTGGCGTGCGGCCTGATGCGAAGAGCGTCGAGAATGAGAACGTCCAGACCTCGCAATAGTTCGACCGATTCTTCGCCAATAAAATTGCAATCGGTGCAGTAGGCAATGCTGCCAAAACGGTAGCCGAGAACGGGCAATGGGCCGTGCATCAGAGGGATGGGGATGATGGCCCTTCCGAAAAGCTCCAGAGTGCCCTGCTCGATGGGGACCAGGTGGAGGTCGGGCTTGTACGAGGGGTAGCTCGAGTCTTCCTCGAAGGCATACAGGAACATCCGCCGAACAACCTCAAGGGTGTCCGGCAACCCATAACAGGGCACCGCCGACTTCAGTATCCAATTGAAACGCCGCAGGTCGTCCAGCCCCGCCACATGATCGGCGTGGTGGTGGGTGAAGAGAAGGGCGTCCACCCGACGGACGTTGTTGGCTATGCACTGCAATCGCAGTTCCGGCGCGGCATCCACCAAAATGCCGCGGTCGCCGTAGTCGACCCAAATGGACGGGCGACTACGCTGGTCGCGGGGGTTGGTCGAGGTGCATACCGGGCAGTCACACCCGATCATGGGGACGCCGTGCGAAGTGCCGCTCCCCAGGATAACCACTCGAATGACGTCGGAAGCTGCGTGCATCACAACAGTTTATAGTCTCGTCTTCGCCAAACAACTCTACGGGGAAAATGGAAAATGGAAAATGAAAAATGGAAAATGGAAAATGGGGAGATGGGAACATTGTCGTTGGGTGAACTCTCTTCTTCTCTGCGCTCTCTGCGTCTCTGCGTTCATGAAAAATGTGGAGCGCGAAGAATTGAGAAAGATGCGAATCATAGTCGGGAGATGTACACATGCACTTCATTCTTCATTCTCAATTCTCAATTCTCCATTTCCCATTTCCATCCCACAAGTTTCGACGTTCTGCTGGCGTGCGGTTGGTTCGTCTGGTTTGATTCGATCCACTCCCGGCGATATAGTCACATTGCGGTATTCGTTTCTGATGAGCGGGTTTGACGTGCCCGGCAGCGTGGGATTCTGGTGCCATGAAAAAGTTCTTTGTTGCTGTTCTCATAATTGCGGTGCTCGGTCTGGGCTGGAGCCACTTGCGGAACATGAGTATCACACTCCACGGAGCCAAAGGCGAACAGGTCAAGGTGAGACGCGGCAACCTGACCATCCCCATCAATGCCACCGGCGAAGTCCGCTACAAATCCCGCATCGAAATAAAATCCGAAGCCAGCGGCACGGTGGCTCAGCGTTTCTTCGAGGCCGGCGACATGGTCGCCAAGGGCGAGTTGCTCATCCGTCTGACCCGCGACGACGAACAGCGGACCGTGGACCGGGCGGAAGCGGAACTGACCCGAGCACAGGCCAACCTGGAACGTGCCAGGATCACCAGACGCGAACGCCGAGAGGTGGGGGTTGACCGGGCCCAGGCTGACCTGGACGGCATCATTGCCCAACTGACCGACGCCAAACACGACTACGAGTTCTTCGAGAAGCTCTACACCGGCGAAAAAGCCAATAGCCGCGAGATGGTTCGGACCAAGGCAAACCATGATCGTCTGTTGGCTTCCAAAGCCGCGGCAGAGGCTGTTCTGCGGCAGGCTAAAATCGCCATCGAGATGTCCGAGCAGGACGTGATACTGGCGGGTGCTGCCCACACCACTGTCGAGAAAAACCTCAGCGATGCCAGGGAACGACTGGCGGAAACCGAGATCGTCTCGCCCATCGGCGGTATGGTCACCCAGATGCTCGTGCAGGAGGGCGAGGTCATCCAGGCGGGCAAGGGCAGTTTCACCGGCGGCACCGTGCTGGCGGTGGTGTGGGACGTGTCGGAGGTGTACGTGCGGGCGGAGGTGGACGAAGCCGACTTCGGTGTGGTCCGTGATCTTGCCCCTCCCGCCGCCAGGCCGGGGGGGAATGTTTCAACCGCGGACGACGATCCGCCACAAGCTCCCGTCAATACCGAGGCGAGCACCGTCCGGGTGCTGGTCGAAGCATACCGTGACGAGGATTTCACCGGGGTCATCGAGCGGATTTATCCCGAACCGCGGAGGGCGGCTTCGGTGGTCACTTACTTCGTGGACATCCTGCTAACCAGTGAGAATCGTGACAAGCTGGCGATGGGCATGCAGGCTGACGTGGAGTTCACCGCCGATTCGGTGTACGACGCACTGTTGGTGCGGCACGATGCCATATTCAAGGAGGACGAACAACTGGGCGTTTACGTGCCCGAGAAAATCGAGGGTCTGCCGGACCCCAAGCCCAAGTTCGTCAAATGCCGCTTCGGCCTGGACAACGGCCTGCTGGCACAAGTGATCGAGGGCGACATCAAGGAAGGGGACATGGTATACGCCAAGCTGCCACACTCGATGGGTGAAGACAAAAAGTAGGGCGGGTTCCACCCGCCAAGGCAACAAGGCAACGAGGCAACGAGGCGGGTGGCCCATGGCTTTAGCCGTGGGGGACACGAATCCAAGCGTCCATACCGATACTGGATCCGATGTTGCTCGGATGAACCATTCGTGTCCCCCACCGCTAAAGCGATGGGCCACCCGTCCCGGAAGGCGGGTGGAACCCGCCCTACAAAAGCCGACGAGTTGAAACGTGATCACGGTATCCGCGTTGACAAAATTTTATCAGATGGGCACAGCCGAGGTCCGCGCCCTCGATGGGGTGGACCTGGCCATCAATGAGGGTGAGTTCGTCAGCATCACCGGGGCGTCCGGTAGCGGAAAGAGCACCCTGATGCACCTGTTGGGCTGTCTGGACAGGCCTACCTCGGGCACCTATGAGCTGGACGGGATGGCGGTGCACAGGTTCAACGACCGGCAGTTGGCACGCACGCGCAACGAGTCCATCGGATTTGTCTTCCAGACCTTCAATCTGATCAACCGCACCTCGGCTATTGATAACGTGATGGTCCCGTTGATCTACGGGCGGCATGGTTCCGTCAAGTCCCAGGCCATCGCGGCACTCGAGCGAGTCGGGTTGGCAGACCGTGCCAAACACAAGCCCAGCGAGCTTTCCGGCGGTGAGCGTCAGCGGGTGGCCATCGCCCGGGCCATTGTGAACCATCCCCGCCTGATCCTGGCTGACGAGCCTACCGGCAATCTGGATTCCAGGACCGGCGAGCAGATTCTGGAGATTTTCCACTCGCTGCACCAGGACGGCACCACTATCGTGCTGGTCACCCACGAGATGTACGTGGCGGCTCAAGGCGAGCGCCTGATAAACATGCGAGATGGAAAAATCATCGACGACCTGACCATGATGCCGGAACTGCGCGACAAACTTCTGCTGTCGGATTCGCGTTACTTAGGCCGCTACGAACAGAAGACGCTGGTCGAGGCGAGGGAGTAGCTGCGTGTTCTTCTTCAAGATTTGCATGATGGCATTGCAGAGCTTGTGGGCCAATCTGCTCCGCACGCTGCTGGCTACGCTGGGCGTGATTATCGGGGTGGCGGCAGTGGTCTCTGCCATGTCGATCCTGGATGGGGCCAACCGCGAAATCTTACAACAGTTGGAGTCGATGGGGGCGGACCAGCTCGTGGTGCTCAACGGCAGCTCGCGGCGTCATGGGCGACAGAGCATGCTCCCCTCGCTGGAAGCCGATGACCTCGACGCAATCCGCGAGTGCAAATTTGTCAAGGCGGTGGCTCCGGAGGTCCAGAGTGCTGCCCAGATCAAGTACTTCAGCAAGAACACCGAAGCCACCGTCCTGGGGACCACCGAAAGCTATACGACCATCAACAACTACAAGCCGTCCGAGGGGCGGTTTCTCACCAGGGAGGACGTTCGAGCCGCCCGAAAGGTTTGTGTGCTGGGGCACAGGGTGGCGGAGGAGCTTTTCGGCCAAACACCCGCCGGCGGGTTCCGCGTCAAGATCAAGGGCCAGGGTTTCAACGTCGTTGGCGTTATGGAGAAGAAGGGGGTATTGGGGTTTCGAGACGTGGACAACCAGGTGATGATCCCGCTGACAACCGCGATGAAACGGGTTTTCGGCTTTCGCAACCTGACCATGATTACGGTGCAAGCCGACAGTGCCAAACACCTCAAGCCGGCGATCCAACAGGTCAGCCGGGCTCTTCGCAAAGCCCACGGAATCCGTGCCGGGCAGGACGACGATTTTAACATATTCACCCAGGAAGAGATCAAATCCAAGTTGGACGACATGACCAAGATATTCGCCCTGGTGCTCTACAGCATCGCCGGCATCTCGCTGGTGGTGGGCGGCATTGGGATCATGAACATCATGCTGGTCTCGGTCACCGAGCGGACCCGCGAGATCGGCGTCCGAATCGCCGTCGGCGCACGCCCTTGGGACATACGCAAGCAGTTCCTCATAGAAGCCTCCATCATCAGCGTGATGGGTGGGGCTTTGGGTGTTTTGTTGGGGCTGGTTTTTGCTGATCTGATGGAGAACTGGACCACGGTGCTCAAGACCTACACCGCCTCATCCACCATCTGGTACGCTCTGATAATGGCCACCAGCGTAGGTGTCATCAGCGGTTTGTATCCGGCTTACCGGGCCTCGAGCCTGGACCCAGTGGAAGCTCTGCGCTACGAGTAGGGCGGGTTCCACCCGCCGATAAAGTAGGGCGGGTTTTACCCGCCATGCCAGGAAGGCGGGTGGAACCCGCCCTACAGCAGCCACACCATGCCGAGAAGGCGGGTGAAACCCGCCCTACGGCCCTTCCAGCAAGGAAACGAAGATGGCGAAATCGTCCAGGCTGACTCCACATTGGCCGTCGAGATTCAACGCGGCGCACTCGAGGGTCGCCGAGCCGAAACACTGCTGGAAGACGGCGAAATCGATCAGGTCCAGGTCCCCGTCACCATCGTAATCGCCCCCGCAATATGCGGTGTTGGATTGGCCCGGGGTGCTTGGGACACAACCGTCGCTGCCGTCCATGGCCAATCCAAGGCTGACCCAGTCGGATTGGACGTCTGAATCGACCCCGTCGGGGCACCGCGCCCCTCCCGGGATGCCGACCGTGATCTCATCAGCGGGGTCGGTTGCAGGCGGAACCACGGTGAAGTAGACCGCGTCGGTCGTGGGATAGTTGCCGTCAACGGCTCCGATGGCATCCAGCAGCGTGCCCACATTCGCCTCGTCGTCTTCCACCCCATCGTTGTCCGCATCCACGTCATATCCGGTACCGCTGGTGTAATCGCGGACAAGGGCAAACGTAGTCGTGCCGTCCTCGAGGAAATTGGTCTGGGCAACAACCATGTCCGCCGCCGGTGTCAGCCCGGACCCACCAATCACGAAGTACCCGTTCTCGTCCAAGGCACATTCCTCACCGGCACAGTCGTCCAGCGAGAAGACCCAGTCCATCTCCCCCTTGAAAAGCCAGTTGCCCTCAATCACCAGAACACTCAGACCGCAAAGCAGCGTGTGGGGCGGGCCGTAGATCTCGATGAATTCCTGATCCTGCTCAGCCCCATCGTGGTTAATAAGCACCTCATTAATGATCAGGTCGTTGGGTGGTGGGTATTCCGAGCAGGGGTCCGGGCTGCACGCCGTGCCGGCTCCGAGAAACTCGCCCGCCATGCCCCAGCACTCGGTCTGGGTAACCCTTTTGCACCCACATCCGGTGCAACATGCCCCGGCGTCGGTCTCGGGAAGGTTTATGTCGGCAAAGACCAGCAAGTGATCGGACGCATTGTCACTGGTGCTGTAGTCCAGGGGCGAGCCGTACTTGCCCAAACCACCCGCCACCTCCTCATCACGCGAGTCATACACCTCCGCGGCGACCGGAGTGACCGCGTCGCTATGGTAGATGTAATCGTAACGGTTCGAGGAAGAGACCATCGTGGCGGTTGTCCCGGTCTTTTGGGCGGCGTAGATGACGGTGAGGTTTTGAGCCCCGGTGGCTGTGCCGAATGGATCATACGTGCCGTTGTGCACGGGGAACTCGATGTCGCAGCCTAACACGTAGGCTTCTGGAAACTCGTTTTTGTGGTCGTTATACCATTGCTCGGTAAAGGGTTGCGGATAGGGGGTCCAGCCTGGGTGATAGTTGTCGTTCAGGTCCCCCATCACCAGATAGGGCACAGTGGTCGAATCGTAGGGGTCGGTGACCTGCAAGGTTCGCAACCACTCGACCGAACGGCGAAACTCGTAGATGTCGCCGCTGATGGCTTTCCAGTGGTTTCCGACAACGTACATGTACTCGGCGCCGGGAACTCGGACCTCCGCCACAATAAAGTTCCGGGTGATGTCCTTGGCTGCGGGATCGGCGGGGGGATTGCAGGGAGGCTCGGATAACGAACGCGCCGTCTCCGTCCAGGCGGTTATGGGGTGGATGCTCATGATCCCGGTGTGCAAACCGCTGGAGGTGTTGGTTCCCGTGGCGAACCCGGTGTTCGGATAGCCGCCCGGATAGCCCAGGGGGGTCAAATCAACCTCATCAGCCAGAAGCTCAAGGTATATTTCATCACTGATTTCCTGGACGACGACGACCTCCGCCCCCACCCGGCTGAGGATGGCTGCCGCGGCTTCGAGCTGCACGGGATCGTAGGGATCGAAGAACTGGATATTGAAGGTGGCCACCCGCACCGGGATGTCCGCCATGACGCCCGAACAACCCATAACCAGCCAGAACATAGTGTAAACAGCGATTTTCCTTGCCATGTGCCTCGACTCCTTTGACACCGGAACCCCCAACACTTCCCAACTCCTCCGATTGTACCACATCGCCCCGCCAAAACACGTCAAGAAATTATGTGGAACGCTCTAGTAATTCAGCGAGTTTCGATTTATACTACAGGGCTTGAGTGCAAGTGTGCTTTGAGGAAGAAATCGACCCCAGGTTTTGGGGCGAGGAAGCTATGGGCGAAAGAAGCTCTTCCCAGATCAATGCCTTGCAATTCGAGTGTATATCGAGCATATGCAGCGCCACTGCAAGGTTCCCGACGTGGGCAGAGGATATTCAGTACCGCGATCAGTACCGCGACCGTAAGGAAGCGGCTAGTCCAAGTAGGGCCGCTCCCTTACGGTCGCGGTACTGATAGAGCACAGGAAGGCGGGTAAAACCCGCCCTACGGCACAGGAAGGCGGGTGGAACCCGCCCTACAGTGTGGGGAAACGACAGGTGGTTACCGGTAATGTGCCTGGTGGCGTAAGTAGCGCCTCCGGGTTGGAAATGTCTGTTTGGATGGAGGTTTCAACATGAAGTGGATTGGAGCAATGTTGGTTATTGGTCTGATGGTGGCTCCGGCAATGGCGACCGTGACCATCAACGAAATCCGGATCGATCAGTCCGGTGGCGACTACGACGAGTACTTCGAGCTTGTCGGGGACCCGGAGGAATCGCTCGACGGTTTGACCTATCTGGTGATCGGTGACGGAATCGGCACCAGCGGGGTCATCGAGGCGGTGGTCAACCTCACCGGCTATGTCATTTCATCGAACGGGTTTTTCTTCGCGGCAGAGGACGCCGACACGTTTGGCTTCGAAGCCGACTTGTGGGCCGCCGGCTTGTTGAATTTCGAGAATGGCGACAACGTCACCCACATGCTGGTCAGCGGTTTCACCGGTTACAACGGGCAAGACCTGGACCTCGACGACGACGGGACGCTGGACGAGACTCCGTGGACAGCCATACTCGATGACGTGGCTCTGATCGAGCGTCACCCGCCCGAGGAAACCGGCGACGAATGGGTCTACAGCGCCAACCAGGTCGGGCCGAATGGCTACTATGTCCCCTCGCACGTTTACCGCAACCCGGACGCGACCGGCAACTGGGAAATCGGGTCACACGACCCGCTCGGCGGGCAGGATTCGCCGGGGCGCAGCAATATCTTCGGCCTGCCACCGATGGTCTACGGGAAGCTCACCACCACCACGGTTAACACCCTGAGTAGCACAATTACGTTGTGCAAGGTTGGCGGGCAGGGTGTTGTGGACTTCGTCATCGTCGAGCTGAGCACCAACGGCACGGGGACGCTCCGGGACGGTGGTGTGGACATTCTGGCTGTTCCGCACACGGTTGCCGGCAATTTGACCTACATGCCCGACACGGGCTACTCCGGGCTGGACAGCTTCAAGTTCATGGCGGTGGACGAACAGTTGCAGGAATCCCCGGTCGTCAAGCAGGAGGTGGCGGTGCAGAGTAATGCGGTGGTCATCTCCGAGGTCATGTACGATCCCAGCAGTTATCAGAGCACCTACGAATTCATCGAGATCTACAACTACAGCGGTTCGACGGTGCAACTGACCCGTCTGGACACCGATCGCGACGACGAGGACGTCGATACCACCGATAACCTGGTGGGTGCGCAAATCCTCGCCGGCGAGATGCTCATCATCGCCATCGACAACACCGCCTTGTATCCCGACAGCGCCGAAGAGTTCCGTTGCGAATGGAAGAGCCTGTTCGAGGCCGACATCATCCGCATCCCGCTGGTCCAGTGGGAGTACATGTGGTTGGCAGTGCGGGGCGACACCCAGTGCGACAACCTGGGCTCGCGTATCCTGCTCTTCGGGGAAGGCGGCGTGTTGCTTGACGCGGTGGATTTGCAGATGTTCATCGCTAACGACAGCGGTTGCAGTGACACCAGCTACGCCATCCGCGAGTCGATGCTGCTTCCGCCGGGCACGCTGCTGGACACCGCCAATAATGATTCGCCTATTAGCTGGGCTTGCTCTGGGGACATTGACGATGGCAAGCGGACCGGTGAAACGGGTGACACGGGTAGCCCGGGCTATGTGCCCTCACGCCATGAATCGCCCACCTACGATGATCCCTGCTACGGGGCGTGCTGCCTGACCACCGGCAATTGCGTGGACGACATGATGGCGTCGCAGTGCCTCGATGCCCGTTGCGGCCTGGAAGGCGGGTTCCACCAGAGCCAGACATGCGCCAGTGTTTCAGCCACCTGCGCGGCAGAAGCGGAAGTGCCCAAGAAGTGCTGCCTGCCCACCGGCACGTGTGTGGACCTAGGCCCCTGCGAGTGCTGGCTCAACAATGGTAGCGGAAGCGACACCACCTGCGCTGTGAACCCAGACTGCTTAGAGAGTTATCTGGTCATCAACGAGCTGGACTACGACCAGATCAGCACCGACACCGAAGAGTTCGTCGAGCTGTACGGTGACGTAGGCCAGTCCCTGGACGGTTGGAGCCTGGAGTTCTTCAACGGCGGCGGCCCCGCTAACGACAACTTCTACAAGGGTGTCGACCTGTCCGGTTACATTCTGGCTGACGGGTATCTGGTGATCGGTTCCAGCGACGTGGAGAATGTGGATGTTGATTTCTGCTCCACTCCGGGCGCGGGGTGCAGCAACCAGATCCAGAACGGCAGTGTCGATGGCGATGGTCTCGCCTTGATCTTCACCTATACCGTCATCAACGAGCCGGTCAGCGAGTTTGTTGCAGGCCTCTCCTATGAGACCCCCAGCGAAGGGGGGATGTGGGCCATGGGTGGTAGTCTCGGAACCAACGGGCCGCCGGTTATGCTGCCCGACATGATCGTGGACGACACCAACGATGCCGACCTCGGTTTGCAGCGGATTCCCGACGGTGGAACCTGGACCGAGTGCGAAAACATCACTCCCGGCGAGGCCAACGCCTGCCTGGAACTGGGTGCCTGCTGCTACGGATACGACTGTGTGATGGAGACCGAGGCCGATTGCATCGCCGGTGGTGGGGACTACAAGGGTGACGACGTTGACTGCGCCGACGACCCGTGTGCTCCGCAGGGCGCCTGCTGCATGCCCAACGGGAGCTGTGATGAGGACATGAGCTCGAACGCTTGCGAACAGGCTGGCGGAACGTGGCAGGGTGAGGACTCGATTTGCATGGATATCGCGGCGTTTATCGAGTGCCTGACCGGCCCGGCGCTTCCGATCACCAGCAACGGCTGCTTGAAGTGGGACCTGTTCGTTGACGGGCATGTGGACTTGCTCGATTACGCTGTTTTCCAGGGCGAGATTTGCATCCCCGAGCCCGAGCCCGTCGGAGCTTGCTGCATACCGCCTTTCGAGGTTGACAGTTGCATCGAGACCACTCCGAGCAATTGTGTGGCTCAGTCGGGCAACTACCAGGGCGACGGGCTGCTCTGTGCGGAGGTGGACTGCTCTTCCACGACGATCGAGATTTACCTCAACGAGGTGCTCGGCAGCACCACCAGTACAGATAGCGAGTTCATCGAGCTGTACAACGGTGGGGCTTCTGCTGTAGCTATTGGTGACTGGAAGATCGAGCTGTGGGAGAGCGATGCGGGGCAGATTCCCGGCTCAGACGCCGGTTCGCCGTACATCATTAATACTAGTGCGACGATCCCTGCCGGCGGATACTATCTGCTGGCCAACCCCACCTTCGCCACGTATTACACTGCGACTCCCGACCAGAGCATCCAGGCCAACGCGATTGAGAATAGCTCGTACACGATCATTCTGAAGGATGACACGGGCGCCACGATCGATTCGGCGTTTGTCACTGATGGTGATGAGGGCGATTATGCCAACGACAACGGCAACGCAATCACTCCGAGCTTGAGCATGGGGCCTGACGGGGCCAATTTACCGGCTGGCTTCTACCGCGTGGGAGACGGCGGAGTATCAGCCAACTACCTGGAGTGGTCGCCGCAACCGGCGCCATCAGCCACCCCTGGAGCAGCCAACCCGAGCTAGCTCCAATTGGCTTACGGATGAGGTAGTTTGCACCTCAAAAGCACAAAAGCCCGCCCGAGAATCTCTCGGGCGGGCTTTCTCTTGGTATTTGGCAAGGCAACAGGCAACAGGGCAACCTCACGCACGGGTCCCCCAGGGCTAAAGGGCTTGTCGGTTTAATCTGTAGCGTCGCCCCTTGTGGGCG
>JAGLWJ010000208.1 GCA_023133475.1 Phycisphaerae bacterium
ACAAGGGGTGACGCTACATTGGGGAGCACCGCGAACGACTAAATCGACAAGCCCCAAAGCCCTGGGCCACCCGCACTTTGGACTTTGGGCTCGGGGCTGAATGGTGGGTTGCGCCCCGGCACGCCGAGGCTCCACCCACCCTACGAAAGCGGTCTTTATGAGTAACCAACCCGATCAGACGCCCGCGGGTATCATTACCTTGAATAAGCCGGTCGGCATTACGTCGGCCAAGGCGCTGTATCGCGTGCGCAAGATCACTCGCATGCGCAAGAGCGGGCATGCCGGGACGCTGGACCCGGCGGCTGACGGCGTGCTGGTGCTGTGCCTGGGCAAAGCCACCAAACTGGTCGAGTCGATCATGGATCAGCCGAAAGTCTATCGGGCATGGGCGCGGCTGGACGTGACCAGCAAAAGCCACGATAGCGATTCTCCCCTGGAAGCGGTGCCGAGTGCCGAGCCGCCGTCACTCGGGCGATTGCGCGAGGTGCTGCATTCGTTCGAAGGCCGACTCGAACAGGTTCCGCCGGTAGTCAGCGCCCTGAAGATCGGGGGTCAGCCGGCCTACAAGTTGGCCCGCAAGGGTCAAACGCCGGAGTTGAAGGCCCGCATGGTGACCATCTACTGGCTGCTGCTGCACGCCTACGATTGGCCTGTGGTGGAGTTCGAGATGTGCTGCGGTCGCGGGACCTACGTGCGGGCGCTAATCCGTGACCTGGGCGTGCGGTTGGGCACGGGCGGTTGCCTGACCGGGCTGACCCGCAAAGCGGTGGGTCCTTTTGCCCTGGAGGAAGCGGTTACCTTTCAGGACCTCGAAAAGATGACCGACCCGTTGACTGCCCTGTTGCCGCTCAATCGTGTCAGGGAACTGCTCGATGCTCGCCCAATCGCCATCCCCGCACGCCCCCCTTCGGGTCGCCACTAAACGCTGCGGACTTGTCGCCGCTGCCCCACGTTTTTCATGAACGCAGAGACGCAGAGAACGCAGAGAAGAGCGAGAAGAGCGAGAAGAGATGAGGATAAGGGGAAAAGAGTCGAAACCGGGCAACGCCGCCACCCCCCACATTTTCCATTTTTAATTTTCCATTTTCCATTTTCCATTCTACACGCTCCCCTTCGGGTCGCCGCTAAACGCTACGGACTTGTCGCCGCTAAATATCACCGTTGCACAACCCGCCCCTCTGCGGGTAGAGTTTGTCCTGATTAACGGCAGGGTACGCAAGCGTTTCAAAGGAGGTTTACAAGATGCGCAACCGTATAGTCCCCTTGTTAGCAGGTTTAGTGTTAGTCTCTAACCTGGGTTTTGCTCAGTCCACGCCCACTTGGACCCAACTGTCCCTGTCCACCTGTCGGGTGGACGAGTTTCTGGCTGCCAACCCCAAGCATGACGGCAGAGGCGTGGTGATCGCCGTGTTGGACACCGGTGTGGACCCGTCGATCCCAGGCCTGACCCGCACGCCCGGCGGCGAGGTCAAGGTCATCGACGTCCAGGATTTCACCGGCCAAGGGGACATCGAGCTGCATCGAGTGCGGCTCGACCCGGAAAAGGGGACGCTGGTGGACTATGATGATGACGGTTCGCCGATCCACTATGCGCTGGCTTCGCTCCCACTGCCGGAAGGCTCCACCAGCGAAGAACGCCGCTTCTGGATGGGCACACTCGACGAAAGCAAGTTCATCAACTCCGACGTGCCCGATCTCAACGACAACGGCACCACCGACGACAAGTTCCCCGTCTGCGTGACCGCGCTCTCCGGGGACGGGGACGACCAAGCCCTCTGCCTGGTGGACACCAACATGAACCGCAGCTTCGCCGACGAGAAGCCGCTGAAAAACTACAAGCTGAACTACGACACCTTCAACCTCTTTCGGGATAAACCCGAGAAGCAGATCGTCCCCGTCACGTTCGCGGTCAACATCTTCCTGCGTCAGAGCAAGGTAGTGGTGTGCTACGACGACGGAGCCCACGGCACGCACGTAGCCGGCATCGCCGCCGGGTGCCGGATCAACAACCAGGACGGCTTCAACGGCGTCGCTCCTGGAGCCAAGCTGATGGGGCTGAAGATCGGCAAGAACAGCGTCGGCGGGGTCAGCTCGACAGCCGCCATCAAACGGGCTCTCGAGTACGCTGCCCGGTACGCCCGCGAGCATGACGTGCAGGTGGTGTGCAATCTCTCCTTCGGCGTGGAGTCGGTCCTCGAGGGGAACTCGGGCATCGACCAGGCGATCAACAAGATTCTCCGCAAGAACCCTCACCTGATTTTCTGCACGTCGGCGGGCAACGAAGGGCCTGGCGTGTCCAGCGTGGGCACCCCATCAGCCGCCACCGAAGCCATCTGCGTGGCGGCATTGCTGGCGCCCGACTCCGCTCGTGACGCGATGGCCATCGACATCGACCGCCCGGTTCTCACTACTTTCAGTGCCCGCGGTGGGGAGTTGGACAAGCCCGATCTGGCTGTGCCTGGATGGTGCACCTCGACGGTTCCACGCTGGGTCAAGGACGCGGACTACTGGCCTGGGACGAGTATGGCCAGCCCCTATGCCGCCGGGCTCTGTGCTCTGTTGATTAGTGATGCACAGGCCCGCCATCCGGGTGTCAAGATTCGAGCCTGGGACGTTCGCCGGGCGTTGTGCCTGACCGCTAGTCCGGTGGCGGATGCCACCGAGTTGGGGATTGGTTACGGAATGCCGGACCTGCCCGCCGCCGCCGACCTGCTGAACCAGTTGGTCTCCACAGCCCAAAACGATCCGCTTGTCGGCTATGAAATCTCGACACCCTGCCCGCATACCCACGAAGGCAAAGCCCGATCCGCCTACTGGCGCGGAACCTACTTCCCCACCGATAAGCCACAGGTGTTCACCATAAGCCCGCTCTTTGCCCCGGGTGTGGACGCCTCCGCCAAAACCTCGTTCACCCGCCAGTTCGAGCTGCGCTCCACCGTTGGGTGGTGCCGGCTGACCCAGCAGCAGATTTACCTCCGCAGTGAGCAAGAGGCCCGGGTTGCCGTCGAGTATTTGGCTGACCAGCTTGCCGCCCCGGGTTTGTATGTAGGAGCGGTGGAGGCATTGGCGGACGGGCGGGTGGCGTTTCGGCTGCTTAATACCATCGTGGTGCCATATCGCTTCACCGCTGAGGGGAACTTCATGCGTTCCTTCAAGGATCAGGTGGCTAAGGGCTGGAAGTCGCAACGTTACTTCCTGGCGGTCCCGCCCGGAGCCAGTGCCATGAACCTGACCTGCGAAGCACCCGAAGGCAAAGACTCCAAAGTCCGCATGAACTATATCTACGACCCCACCGGCAAGGAACTCCGCGACCGTGCCGCACGGCTGAACACCGATACCGGGCGCCGCAAGGTCGAACGCAACTTCACCGATGAGTTGATCCCCGGTGTGTGGGAGGTGGACATCTACGCGAATAAGCCGGACAAGCAATGGCCTTACCACTTTACCGTGCGGTTCTTTGGTTTGCATGCCGATCAACCAGAGATCAACTCCTGGGACGAGGGCGCGGGCGAGTTGACCGTCACCAACCTGTTCGAGCAGCCGCTACCGACAACCGCAGATGGGAAGCTCGAGGGGTTCCGCATGTACAAAGAGGACAACTTCAAAGGGCTGAAAGACGAACTTACCGATACGGTTCAGTTGGACGAACGATTCAAGGCGGTCCGTGTCGATCTGGAGATGGAGCCCGAAGCCTACGCCACCACCACCGACATAGGCCTCTCGATCGAAGACGCCAGTGGTGAGGCTTTGGCGTTTGGGGCGTTCAGCAACCGGACTTGCACGGTGACCGCGAAACATCCAAGCCCCGGCGAAACTGCCGCGTTGAAGGTGGTCATTCGGGGCGGCTTTGCCGTCGAGGACGACAAGCGTGAGACGCCGATCACCGTCAAGATTGATTACTTGTTGGCTGACCCGCTGTCGATTGAGGTTACCCGGGGTGATTCGTCGAATATGCTTTTCATCCCGAATGTGCCCATGACGATGGAATATGCTCTGGAATCCGAGCTGCCGGAGGCTCCCGATGGGACCTACCCGGTGGGATATCTCAGGTTCCGCGAGCGCGGCAGCAACGACGTAGCTTTACGAGTGCCAATAGACATCACGGAGTGAGTGGAGAAAATGGAAAATGGAAAATGAAAAATGGAAAATGGGGGATTGGAGACATTGACGTCAGGTGCACTCCCTTCTTTCTTCTCTGCGTTCTCTGCGTCTCTGCGTTCATGAAAAATGTGGGTCAGTGGCGACAAGTCCACAGCGTTTAGCATCGCATGGCGAGTAGAACCCGCCCTATATTCATTCTCCATTCCCCCGGCGGAGGAGTCTGTTGCCCGAAAACCATGCCACATTTGGGGAACTCATCGCCGCGTATTGGCCTGTGTTGGCTGCCGCGTTTGGCATTTCGGCGATAATGACGCCGGTCTGTCGTCGGTTCGCGCTGGCTCACAAGATCGTGGATCGTCCCGATGACTACCTCAAACCGCACCACAAACCTATCGCCTACCTCGGCGGGGTGGCCATCTTTGCAGGTTGGGCAGCGGGTTTGGCAGTGGCCGTCTGGTTGTACGCAACCGGCGACGAGTCAGCCACCGGGTCCGCCCAAGCCTCAATGGACATGACCATGATGATCGGGATCGGGATCGCCGCAACGCTGACCATGGCTGTCGGGCTGCTTGACGATGTCCGACACGTTTCGCCGGTAGTGCGGTTATTGGTGACCCTCTCTTTGGGCATCCTGCTGGTGGTTTGCGGTTTGGGTGACGATTTCGTCCTGGTCTTTGCCCGGCAACTTGGGCTTACTTTTTTGCCGGAGAGCCGATGGCTGGCGTTGGTGTTGTCGATGCCGCTCACGCTGTTCATCATCATGGGGGCTTGCAATGCCACCAACGTCCTGGACGGGCTTGACGGATTGTGTGCGGGGGTTTTGGGCATCAGTTTTGTCGGGTTTCTTGGGCTGGCTTGCTACCTGCACTTGGCGGGTGATTGGCAACCCCACGATGTTCAGCGTGTGGTGCTTCCTTTGGCAGCCATGGGTGGGGCGTTCGGCTTTCTGCTCTACAACCGTCATCCAGCCGCGATCTTCATGGGCGACGCAGGCTCGATGTTTCTGGGCATCAATGCCGCCATTCTGATTTTGCTGTTTGCTGAGACGGCGGTGTTCAAGTTTGCCCTGGCTGGGCTGATGGTTTTTGCCCTTCCGGTGGTGGACATGTCTTTGGCTATGGTGCGGCGTAAGCGTGCCGGCAAGCCCATGATGCAGGGCGACAGAAGCCACTTCTACGACCAACTAGTCGATCGCGGATACCCGGTGCCCAAGGTGGTGTCCATCGCCTACGGGCTGGCTGGCGGCTACGTGCTGCTCGGTTGGTCAGCCGTCGCCCTGCCGACCGTGTGGGTGGTTGTGCTGTACGTGGCGGCTGGGGCAGCCACGGTGGCGGTAATCGTCCGGGCCAAGATGATCCGCACCGACTAATAAGTCCAAAGTCCCTGGTCCAAAGTCCAAAGTCCAAAGTTAGAAACCAACGAGACTTTGGACTTTGGACTTTGGACTTTGGACCTTGGACTCGTTTCTGGTTGGTGGGTTCCACCTTGCTCCGC
>JAGLWJ010000209.1 GCA_023133475.1 Phycisphaerae bacterium
CTGACTTTGGACTTTGGACCAGGGACTTTGGACTCGTCTGGTTGGTGGGTTCCACCCACCCTGCGTTTATGGTTATCCGCGCCCTCCAAAGGTGGGGAATGCTTCCTCTTCCGCCTCGCTGGAGATGATGATGGTCGGTTTGACCAGGATGAGCAACACCTGCTCGTCCTTGACCAGCGAGCGATTGGAGTACAACCGCTTGAGCACCGGGATCTTGGACAAAATCGGCACGCCGGCTTCGATCTCGACCTCCTCGGTGGTTTTCATTCCGCCGATGAGCAGCGTTCCACCATCGGGCACCGACACGGTGGTGCGGATGATTTGGAGCTGACGGCTGGGCAATTGGAGGAATCCGCCTCCGGCAGCGGTGCCCGCGGCTCCGCCGCTATAGGGGAATAACTGGATTCCGTCGAGAATGGCCACCCCCGGGCGCAGGGTCATGCTCACATAACGTTTATCCGCCGAGACGGTGGCTTCCACGTCCAGGACCGTGCCGGTGAGAATCTGGTCGATCTGCGGCTGCTGAGCCACGGCGGTTTCGTCCACCTGCGGCTGAACGGTCTGGACGTAGCCTTGCTCGCGCAGGACGCCCACCCAGGCCCGCTGCCCGTTGAACAACACCAGCCGTGGAGCACTCATCGCACTTCCCCGGCGGTCCGCCTGCGTGGCACGCAGCAGGAAATCCACCTGAATGTTGTCAAGGAAACTCCCAAACACCTGCATCGCCGCATGTTCCAACCCACCCAGTGAGCCGGGGATACTCGTCGATTGGGTCGCGGTGAGTTCCAGTACGTCACTGAGGATGGGTATTGGTGTCATCCGCGAACCACTGTGAATGGACGAACCCGCCGCGGGGACCAAACCCACATTAGCGTAAGGCTGGCGAATGTTGGTTACCGATTGCGACGGAATCCCTCGCGGGTCCAGTGCTATGCCGACCCCGGGCACCCCGGGCGTAAAACCAAGGCGGGAGAAAGATCGCGGCAACAGCAAAGCCGTGCCCTCGCCCAGGTTGTTCACCCGGTCGTAGCCCGCGTTGCCCTGATTGAGGATAATGTCCAGGTCGATGCCCATTTCTTCGAGGTAGTTGGCTGTAATTGTCAGGAAACGGGCTTCCACGGCGATCTGAATCGCCCGCTCGTGGCGAAGCTGGTCGAGCAGGTTGGCAATTTGTTCGTGGGTTGAGGCGGTTTGAGCAACGACCAGGTTGGCTTCCAGGGCGTGGATGGAGGCATCGGTCCCGCCGGCTGCTCGCCAGCTTTCCGGTTCGATGGTCTCGCGGATAAGCTCGATAATGTCCAGAGCCCGCTCGCTACGGCTACGTCTGTCATCATCCCCGCCACCGCCGCCGCCACCACCGCTTTGGAACGGGTTCTGCTGGGCGCTACCCTGACCACCACCACCACCGCCCTGTTGGATGTCTATCTCAGGGGCGTCGGTGAAGTCGGGCACGCGCATCAGCAGGTCGTTGATGTCGTAAACCTCGACGAAGGTCTCGCGGTCCAAAAGCTCCTGAGTGGCGATCTTGATGATGCCCTCGCTGACCACGTACCCCAGTTCAACCTCGCTACCGCCAAGATAAGCCAGAATCTCATCCAAAGCCTTCTTGAAGGTTATCTGTCGAGGCAGGTTAAGCATGACCGGCGACTCCTCGGTAATGCCCTGCTCCTCGAGGTCGGTCCACACTACCGAAAGGTTCACCTGCTGGGAGTCCTGCAACGTCTCCACTATTTCACCGAAGGGCGTGTCGTCGAAGAGAACCGGAATCTTTTTGGTGAGTTTGGCTTTGAGTTCCTGATCCTCCTCGGAGATGTGCCCTCGCCCCGAGGGTTGCCGCTCCGGGCGCGCGGTGATCTCCAGCCAGTTCTTGGGATACTTGATGAACTGATGCCACGGGATTTTGCTTTCGTCCACGCTGGCGAGCAGGTCTTGAGTTTCCTTACGCTTGACGTTTAGCGCCTCCCGCTGGCGCAGGTAGGCCCAGGTCTCCTCCAAATGGTCCAGCATCCAGCGGGCCTGATGGTTGCGCGAATCGATCACCACCACCTGCTGCAAGACCTCGATGGCGGATTCGTAATTGCCGTCCTTGCGATGCTCAGCCGCCTGGTCCATCAGTGCATCGACCCTCCGCTGCTTGTTTTTGCGGAGTTCCTTGAGCCGCCGGGACTCCTTGACGGCGATCTCATCGCGGGTCTTGCGGACCTGTTGTTCGAGGTAGGCACGTTCCTCAGCCTCGACAAACTCGCCCAAAGCGTCAACCTCCGCCCGCAAACTCTCATATCGGGAGCGCGGTTCGGCGTATTCCTTGCCCGACTCGACGATCTGGCGGGCGCGAAGCAGAGCCTGCCTGGCCAGGTCAAACTGGTTGTCTATCACTTGCCGGCGGGCTTCGGATTCGGCATCGCGGTGCATCGCCACGATCCGCTGCCATCCGATCCGCTTGCGCTGCTGGATTCTCTCGATGAGGGTCAGCGACCCGGATTCCACTTCGGCGTAGGCGCGGGCCTGCTCCACACCGGACACCGCTTCGGGATAGCCCGGCACTATCATCAGCGCCTGATTGAACAGGCCTAGTGCCTCGTCCAGGCGCCCGTCATCCATCGCCGCATATCCCCGCTGGGTCAACATACGGGCCTGGGCGGTGGCATTGCCCGGCGGATCGTCTGCTGCCGTTTGCCCGGCGGCGAGTGAAACCCGCCCTACATCGGTTTTCCGCGAGGTGTGCTCGGACAGGTCGCTCGTGGTTACCGGGCCTGACTCCAACTCGCGCCGTTCCCGCTTCTTTGCGGCAAGAACGTCGCCGAGCCCTTCATCGGCGGCCCGGCGGATAGTGGCGGGGGCATACTCGTTGGACAGCACGCTCTCGAACAGCGTCTCGGCTTCCGCGAACTCCTCCGCCCCCAACGCGGTTTGTGCCGCCTCGAGGTCCCGAGCGGCTTTGTCCACCATGTTGATTGCCACGCGGACGCGATCGAGGTACTCGTCACGAACCTCTTGCTCCGTCTTGGCCAGGGCATCCCGATCGAGGTTAAGAAAAATTTCCTGGGCGGCCAGGTACTTACCCTCGTCAAACAGCACGATACCCTTTTGGAGCGTTTGCGATGCCTCGTCGTCATCCGCCCATGCCGGCAGCGCCAGGCACAAGGTGAGCATCGCAACCCGATTCAAAAGCCACAAGCTTTGCAAGGGAAATCCTCCTAACTAGTCGCTGTCGTAGGCCATACCTCACGATGCACTACAACAATCGCAATTCTCAAGTCTAAAGTACCCCGGCTCCGCACGCAAGCCCGGCGGTGTCTGCAATCAGTAGGGCGGGTTTCACCCGAATGGGTGGCCCACCGCTTTAGCGG
>JAGLWJ010000021.1 GCA_023133475.1 Phycisphaerae bacterium
TGCCGGGTGAAAAGGCCGAATGAAGCCCCCCATTTTTCATTTTCAATTTCCTCAATTCCCCCCGATCTGCTCCGCCATCACGTCGGCTATTCGCTCTGCCGCACAACCGTCCCACTTCTCGGGCATGGGTTTGTCAGAGGTCGCCGTTGCCCGACACCGGCGGTATGCCGACACGATTTTATCCGCGTCCGTGCCCACCAGCGTATTTGTGCCGCGTGTAAGTGTCACCGGCCTTTCGGTGTTCTCGCGCACCGTCAGGCACCATACCCTCAAAATCGTGGTCTCTTCCTGGATGCCACCCGAATCCGTCAGCACCACCGTAGCCTGAGACATGAGCCTCAAAAAGTCCAGGTAGCCCAGCGGTTCGATAATCTGCAACCGCTTCATGCTCTCGAAACGCTTAGCCAGATCAAAACCAGCCAGTTGCTTCACCGTTCGCGGGTGCATCGGGAAGATGGTGGGCAGGTCTTGCTGAATCACCTCCAGGGCATCGGCGATACGCTTGAACGTCTCGGGATCGTCCACGTTTCCGGGCCTATGCAGCGTGACCACGTTGTACCCGCCCGGCTCCAGATTCATCTTTGCGAGGATGGGCGATTGCCGGGCCTTTTCGAGGTTGGCATGCAGCGTGTCGATCATCACGTTGCCGACGAAGTGCACCTTCTCGTCAGCCACGCCTTCGCGTTGGAGATTCTCCAGCCCGCTGGGTTCGCTGACGAACAGCAGGTCGGAGATAGAGTCGGTCAAGAGGCGATTGATTTCCTCGGGCATGGTGCGGTCGAAGCTGCGTAGTCCGGCTTCGACGTGAGCCAGCTTGATGCCCAGCTTCGTCGCCACCAGCCCGCAGGCGATGGTGCTGTTGACGTCACCCACCACTAAGACCCAATCCGGTTGGTGCTCAGCCAGCACCGGCTCGAAGCGTTCCATGATTCGGGCGGTCTGCACTGCGTGGCTGGCTGAGCCCACTTCCAGGTTTACGTCCGGTTGAGGGATGCCCAGGTCCTTGAAGAAGAGCTTGCTCATTCGCTGGTCGTAGTGTTGGCCGGTGTGCACGATCACCGACTGAATGCACCCGGTTTCTTCAAACGCCCTGATCACCGGGGCAACCTTCATGAAATTGGGGCGAGCCCCGCAAACATTGACTATTTTAAGCATCAGTCCAAAGTCCAAGGTCCAAGGTCCAAAGTCCAAGGTCCCGTTGGTTTCTGACTTTGGACTAGGGACTTTGGACTTTGGACTCGTCTCCAATACTGTCACCTCTTTGCGATTTCTGCGTATTCCCCACCGAATTAACCGGGCTATGCGAATCATATGGGTAGACTCCGTCCCCGTCAGCCGCCGTTTCGCCCGACACAACTTATTGGCACTACAGGACTTGCGGCCATTCCCGCCCCTTGCAACCATGCTTATCTTATCGGTTGTAACACTCTGCGTCTACAACCGAGCAGGGCAGGCTGCAAACCTGCCGGCACCCATCGCGCGATGGCGAGGCCTACTCTCCTCTATACTCCGCAAA
>JAGLWJ010000210.1 GCA_023133475.1 Phycisphaerae bacterium
GCGTCCCCCACGGCTAAAGCCATGGACCACCCAGACGTAGGGCGGGTTCCACCCGCCTTTGCCCAACTATTGCCGGCCTGGTTTCGGCTTGGCGGGCCTGGCAGCCATCGCTTTCATCTCTTTGTAGGCAAGGCTACGTTTGTCCAGGTCGAGCAGGCGTTCGTGCAATTTGCCGGCGGAATCCAGGTATACCATCGAGACCGTTGCCTTGGGATCGCCCCAAATAATCTCCCCGCGGCGTTCTCGGCGCCCGCGGCAGGTGGCGTTAAAGTCCAGATCAACCAGTATTGCCCCGGTGCTGAAGTCCACCAGGGTTTTTTCCTTCTGCCCGCCGATTCTCACGTAGTCCTTGCCGCCGATGGGGTCGCCGACACTTATTTCGAAGGAGGTCTTGACCCATATCCCTTCGTGCCACTTGAACACATCCACTTTGGCTGATTGGTCTCGCTCTTTCTTCCCGACCAGGAAGAACCTGCTGTCGTAGGGGATCGAGATGTCGTCGGACGGCTGGGACCACTCGCTCACCAGCAGGATCAGTTCGGCGTCCTTGGAATTTTTCAGTTCCTTGGTTACCCCGGCAAAGTTGTTGTACAGCAAGGCTCGTATGTGGTACTGATAGGTTTTCCCGCTGATGACGCTGTCGGGCAGGGTGTCGTGTGCCCAGACCACCTGTAGTGGGGAGATATCCCGCAACGGATCGGGTAGTCCTTGCTCCTTACGTTCTCTGGCTTCTCTTTCGGCTTTGGCCTGCATAGCCAAGGCCCGTTCCTTGAGCTTGTTGCGGCGCCCCCGCTGCTTATCCGTGAAATACTGGTCGGCTCGTTCCAAGTCCAGGATCAGGCCCTGAGCCGCTTCCCAGCAGCCCTGCCCCAGCCACACCTCGAGCTCGTCAAGTTTTTCGTCCAGCACTAGCTTGCGACCTTCGACATTGTCCGCCGAGACTCTTTTCTTGGGGGCTTTGGGATAGCGGTCCCAGTAGGGGCAATTACCCAACTCTTCCCCGAACAGAACCTCGTCATCCAGGACCAGCAGGTCCAATTCGCCGAAATCAAACGACTCGTAAAGCCACCAGTCCCCGTAGCTGATAGGGGGCGGCATGGGGCGCATCAATTCCAGACGGTAGTCCACATCCTGAATCAGGCGGGCGAAGGTTTCGATCTCATCGCGCATCTCATCTGAAATAAACGGTTTGCCGCCCTGCTCCTCCACTGCCAGATACGGAAGCTCGGGCAACACCAGCGGGGCATAGGGTTTCACATCCACCCACTCACCGTAGGTCCCGTCCCAGTTCCTCTCGCGGCGTTGCAGCTCGGCGCCCGCCAGGTAGCAAATCGCCCGCCCGGGCGGATAGCCATTCTCCCGCGACTGCTCGGATTGAGCCTTGATGTCAAACGTTGCCGCCACCGTTATCCAGTTGGAGGTCACGATGAAGGATTCGTTTATCCGGGTGGAGCTGTTCCATTTTTCGTAGAAAGCGAATGGGTCCGGTTTCGGCAGCGTGGTAATCAGTCTGGAAGGGGTCAGCACCACCCCGCTGCGCCCCGAGACAATCACCGGTTTGCCCGGAGGCAACACCGTCATCAACTCGATATCGCTGGTCTGCTCGATTTGCATGGTGGGGACCGCCGGCCCAAACAGCACCGGGGAGGGCAGCATCACCACCTCGATTTTGGGCGATTCCGGCTTGGGCTTGCCCGGTAGCTCGACCTTCTCGTGATAGCCGAGGATTTTGTCGCGCAAGTCTTTCCCCTCGTCCGCGACCGTCTCGTATATCTGTGCGGGGCCTACGTTGCGCGCATTGTATATCGCCGTATTGGGTGAGGAGATCAGATACTTGACCACCACCCCCACAAACAGCAAGGCGGTAAGCGCAAGCACGCCCTTCTCCACATGTCGCTCGATAGGGCTGACTGTCTCCTTAGCCATTACACCAACTCCCGTTCAAACCGCCAAACCACACAGCAGGCTTCCAGCCGACGCCCAGAGACCTAATCTTCGGGCTTTTCTTCGTCCTCGGGGCGCTCCTGGGCAATTTCATCCAGGATGGATTTGGGCATGAGGCGCCGATAGACGTCCCCGAGATAGTAGGCTTCAAAATCAACAACCACTCGCACAGCCGGGTCTTCCCCGTAGATTTTGCCGGTCATCGAAAGGTTTGGCGGTTGGGTCACATAGTCCACCCGTAGTGGGATGTAGAACCGGTTCTTGCAAATCGCGTCCAGAATGCCCGGGATTTGCCGGGGGTCCACCACCAGCTTCACGGTGAAGTGCAGCACATCGTACAGACTGTTGGATTCGCACGCCGTGAAGGACTCGTTTACCCGCGCAGGCGGTTCGGCGGGGCCGTCGTCGGAAGCACGGGCCGGTGTCTTTCCCGTAGAGTCTCCAAAAACATAATTCGAGATGCGAATCGACAGCACGTCCTTGACCGGAAGCACCCCCACCCACGGATGGTGCCCCGCTTCCTCCAGTTTGGTGGCAGCCTCTTTGTTCACCCGCGCCAGAGCTTCGATCACGTCCTGCTGAACCCAGAGTTTGCGTTGAGCGTCCCAGAAGACTCCCGGTTTTATCTCGATGATCCCGCCCAGATACATCTCTTCGATCAGGTCCAGGGAATCCAGGTTGGCGTAGCAGCGGGTACGCTGTGCCTTGACCAGGCTGGCACGGGCGGCGGGGTGGCTGCGGGCCTGCTCGTTGGTGATCAATCCGGACCGGTTGCCCTTTTCCCCTTCCTCCGCATTTTCTTTGCCGGCCTGAAAGGGGTCTCTCTGGCGTGGCTTTTCGTTCTCGATCGTTTCGCGCATGTCGTCGATTTCGCGCGGGGTGGGAGGTGTGCCGGATTTGAGCGACTCGAGCAGACCATCGACCGTAGCCACGTAAGCAGTGGTGAACTCCTGCTTCTTGTCCACCGGGGCGTCCGGGAAGAAATCGGGGATCAGCGGGGCACGGCGGTTCAGGTTGTGTGCCCAATTGGTGACTCCCTGGTAGTTGGACTTGATGGTCTCGACACGCTTTTCCATGTCGTCGATGGCTCGTTTGTTCACCGGGTTGCGTTGTGCCATGTCCAACTGGCCCAGCAAACGACCGGCATCGACCATCCGACTCTGCACGCCCGTCATCGACTTCAGCCCGACGGCCGCCAACGCAATCCCGACCGTCGCCGTCAACCCGCAGATAATGAAAAACAGATTCCTCTTGAGTATGTCCATGGATTACACTTCCACCGTTGGAACACCCACCACACCGATTGGTGGGTTCTCCAGGGCCTATTCCGGCAGGTCCTCCAGCACGACATCGAAAACCAACTTGAACACCCAGTCGCCGTTCATCGCCTCGTCGGTGACCGGATCAATGATCTGATCCGCCCGCTGTTGCTCCCTTGACTGTGCGGAGGGGGCTTTCCCTGTCCGCCCGCGGCGTGATCGGCCTCTCGGGCGCGAGGTTCGTGGGCTCGATCGCTCGCCGGGCGCCGAAGTGCCCGGAGCCAGAACCTCGCCCTCGGTGAGCCAAATTCGGTTAATGTAAAACCCCTGGCCCGGCATCCGCCCCAACCGCAAAAGCCGCTCTTTGAATGCTTTCACAAACGCCACCCGGTCGACATTGGGCGTGCGACATTCCAGGCGGATCATGAACCCGTAACGATCCTCGCCCTCGATCTCCAGAACGTCGGACTCGCCCGAAAAATCCTTCAGCAGATCGTTCAGCCCCTCCGTCACTGCCTCGTCGTCCAGATTGGGCTCATAGCGGGCGTGGAAACCCTCCACGAAAATCCGGCGCCGCTTGCCGCGCTCGAGATGCCCGTCGGTGGCCGACTCGATGGCGGACCGATACTCCTCGGGGCCTTTTGCTTTGGCAAGCTCCTCCTGCGGTTTGGGCAAAGCCGCATGAAACACGTTCAGAATCTTGAACCAGACAGACTTATTGTCCTGCAACGCCAGAATCTCGGCGGTTTTCTCTATTTCCTCCTTGCCCTGCTTGGCGACCTTGTCGTATGTCTGCTTGAGCTTGCGTGCCGCACCGAGATACTCGCGTGCCTGAGCGCCGGCGGTGCTCACGCTGGAACCCTGTTCGATAATCTCTCCAGCACGCTGGAGGGTGGAGATGGTGACGGCAGACCCCTGATTGGCGTCCAGGATGCGCATATCCGAGAATTGTCGTGCCCAGATGGCTCCGGCGGTCAACAACAGACACGCGGCAGCCGCGCCGAAAAAGACCCGCTTCTTCCGCCACACCACCGCCCGGGCAATCTCCGGCGGAAGCAGATTCGTGGTGATCTTCGACAACCTCAAACCCTGAACCGCCAACCCGTAAGCCACGGCAAAGCTGAGCAGATTGTCCCGCAGATCGCCCACCTTGGCCCCCTCCGCCGCAACCAGCTTCGTGAAACGCTCGGGGTGCTCGACGTCCATGCCCAGGTTCTGCTGCAAATACTTCTGCAAACCGGGGAGTTTGAACGCGCTGCCCATCCCAATCACTTTCACCAGTTCCGCGTCGCGGTGGGTGGAAGTGTAAAACCCGACGGAGCGTTGCAATTCCTGCACCAGATCGGCGAAGACCGGGCGCATGGTCTGGAAAATCTGGCGTGCATACTTGCTGGTGGCAGCCGTGCGTTTGAGGTTCTCTGCCTTGCCGAAGGAGAGCTTGAACGATTTGACCAGGGTGGCGGTAAAGCTGTCACCGCCCAGTGGGATGGTGCGCGTCCATAAGCCCGAGGGCGAAGCGATGATTAACTCGGTGTTATCCGCTCCGATGTCCAGCAGCACCGTGGTTTTGTCGTCCAGCAATCCGTCGAAATGCGCCGCATTGTACAATGCCAGCGGAGCCGCCTGCACCACCGCCGGCTCGATACCCGCGTTCTCGTAGTGGAGCAGGTAGTCGCGGATCAAGTCCCGCTTCATGGCGAAGATACCCACCTCGATGTCCGGGGTGTCTTTTTCCTGGAAGGTCTGGTAGTCCCAGATCACCTCGTCCATGTCGAAGGGTATCTGCTGTTCAGCCTCGTACCTGACGATCTCGGCGATTTTTTTCGACTCGACAGGTGGGAGCTTGCTGAAGCGGGCCAGGGTATGCTGCCCGGGCACGCCAACCACCACCGGGACATCGGTGATGTCGTTGCGTGAAAGGAACGTTTCCAGGGCTGATGCGATTAGCGCCTCTCGATCGGCGTCCGGCTCGGAGAGCATCTGCTCGTGTTCGATATAGTCTGAGGCGAGCAGCTCGATGTTCCCATCCGCGCCGGCGCGGATTTTGAGTGCCTTCAAGGCACATTTGCCGACATCAAGCCCCCACACCGTTCGTCCGCCGGCCATTGGCTCTTCTCCTGTGGTTGCACGGCATCTTTGCGGTCAAACGACCGTCCGGTTACACTAAGCCACCGTGAAGGGCAAGTATCACGCAATATGGCTGTGCTGTAAAGTGGGCCGACCAGAGTGTGGATCATTCTCGCCGGCACCTACCCTGCACGCTCGGGCGATCGAAAAGCTGCGTGGTAGTCCTGCCAATCGGTTGGTGTCGGGCCGGCTACCTCACCTGCCCGACGCTGCTGCGGAGCACCTTTGTAGTATTCCAGCGAAAACTGCCATTGTCAACTTTGTTGGGGAGGCCCGGAGGGACTCGGAACTCAATGGTGGGTTCCACTTCGCTCCGCGAGGTTCCACCCACCCTACGTTCTTGGCGGATGCCCCATGGCCGCTCCCTTACGGTCGCGGTACTGACAGGTTTTCCATGTGCTCCCTGAGAAGACGCTCACCCGATGCGTGAGGAGGTGACCTGATGATCATTGCCCGGTGTCGCTGTGGGGCTCGGTACAAAGTGCCCGCGGGGGCGGAAGGTCGAAAGGCCCGCTGCAAAAAGTGCGGCGAAATTTTCCAAATCCCCGGTGCCTGGGGAGGTGCAATCCCTCTGGCTGGTGAGCCGAAGCCTGACGCCGTGACCGAGGCTCAAACCGCTCCCGCCCCGGCTGAAACCGCCTCCGGGTCCATGTTCGATCAGGTGGGTACTTCGACCGCTTATGATCCCGACACCACAGCCCGCTCCAAGCTTCCCCGGATCCGCCCGCGCAGCGGATTTTGGGCCGACGTGGGCTGGACCCTTATATTCTTCAGCACGCCTTCAAACCTGGTCATGTTCGGGATCGTCTGGATACTTTATCTTGTATCGTTGGTGGCGGGTTTTGCCCCGTTCATCGGTTGGATCGCGTCTCTATTCGTCACGATGTTCATCATCTCCTGGTATATGAGCATCATTACGGAAACCGCCTCGGGTGAGGATGATTTGCCCAAGTTTTCCGGGGCGGGGGGCTATTGGGACGAGATCGTTGTGCCCGCGATGCAGTACGCCGGTTCGTGGGTGATGCTGATCTTGCCGGCTATCATCTACGCCGTCTTCAGCCTGGGGGGAGTTGACAGCTTCATCTTTTCGCTGGAGGCTGTGTCCAACCCATATGGATTTGTTGTGTCGGGTGGTAGCGATCCTCTGCTCATAGTATTGGTGGTGGCAGCTATTTTTCTGTGGCCTATGGCACTGATGTGTGCGTCGATGGGTGGTCTGACCACGCTCGTGCGCGTCGATCTGATTGCGGTAACCATAGCCAAAACGCTTCTTCCTTATCTATTGATCTCCCTGCTGGTGGCGGCATCGGTCGTTCTGCCTGGAATCCTCACGGAGATTTATGCCGGTGCCAAGACCGGAGCAGGCACCGGGATGGGATCGCTGGCCCAATCGACCATTATGATTCTGTCGATTGCCTTTGTGTTGGAGGCCTACTTTTCCATCGTGATGGCGCGTCTGATCGGGCTTTACTACCGCCACTTCAAAAGGCGGTTTGCCTGGGACTGGGAATGAGCCTGTAGGGTGGGTGGAACCCACCAACCAGACGAGTCCAAAGTCCCTAGTCCAAAGTCCAAAGTCAGAAATCAACGGGAC
>JAGLWJ010000211.1 GCA_023133475.1 Phycisphaerae bacterium
CCGGAAACCAGTGGGCCGTCCGGGGAATACTGGCCTGTCGAATAGTACGTTCCCTCGTCTTCCACGCGCACCGTAATATTGGTCAACTGGTGCGATACCAGGTCGAAGCGGTACTGGACCGCCACGCCATAGGTCAACTGCGCATCGCCAACCGAGAGGCTTCCGCTGTACTCACCCAGGAGCATGTCCTTGTCCGGAAGCAGTTCCAGCAGCACCGTGGCTGACTCGCCCGCCTCCAGGTCCGGAAGATTCGTCGAGCCCAGGTGCATCCAGGTCGTATCCGGCAGGAACACGTGCAGATCGGAGGCTGTCCCCGCCCCCACGTTGGTGATTTCCAACTCGACCAGTGTCTGCCCGCTGCGCACCATCGTCGCTTGCAATCGTGTGGGATTTGCCGCCAACGCCGCATACGGCACCGCAACCGTGACGTTCAGTTGCCCGGTCGCCGTGGCACCCTGGGCGTTGGTGAAGTTCATCACCACCGGCACATTGCCGAACCCACCACCCGAAGCCGACAACGTGTAGTACACCGGGATCGAACCCAGCGGCAACAACGTGTCACCGGCAAGCTCCACCTGAGCATCGAGCCACCCCGGAATGCTATCCAGCGAAACATCCAGACCGGTCAGAGTCACGTCGCCACGGTTGACCAGCGATATCTGACCCGCAACCGGCGTGCCCGGATAAATGAGCACCAGCTCGTACCGCGGACTGGTCTTCATGCCCCACAGCACGAACACATCCTGTTGGGCGGGGTCCAGACCCGACAACGGGCCGGCAATCAGACGATACCGCCCGCCCTCGGTGGGCAACGGGTGGAACGTCGTCTCGTAGTCGCCCTGATCGTCCGTTGTCGCCGACAAGGTCCGTAGCGTGTCACGCACCTTCACGCCCACCTGCACCGGGGCATTGGGCAATGGCTCGCTCGGGTTCAAACTCAACGCCTGACCATGCAACAGAACCGGGGTGCCCGCAACCGCGTCATCAAGGTCCGTCTCCACCGTCACCAGGTAGGTTATGGACAAAAACGTGTCATCATCGAGCCCGACATTGTCGTTCTCGCCACCGCCAAGACCCTCGTTGATCTCATTGTTGCAATCCGTGACCATCTTCAGACGGTACTCGCCAGCCTGTTTCGGGTACGCCGACCCCACCGTCCGCTCGTAGGAATCGCCCACCGCAAGAGACATGCACCCCGAGTAATACCCCAAGACCGTCTCCTGGCCGTTGTCCTCGGAGACCCGGATGATCCGGTCGGACCAGCAACCCTCCGCCGGTGCATCACCCGTGTTGGTCACCGTCCAGCGGATCATACACGGCACCCCCACCAGATCGTCCGCCGGAGTGACAATGTCCGTCACGACCAGGTTCGGGCGGGTGGGGGGCGTGATCAGGAACGTCTCATCGTCGGTTGTCGTATTGTCGTCCTCACCGCCGGCGAGACCCTCGTTGACCGTGTTGGTGTAATCCGTGGTCACCACGATGCGGTACTCACCATGTAGCGCCGGGTCGTCCAACTCCACCATCGCGGCACTCTGCTGGTAGAAACCACCCACCGCCAGCGGACCGGAACGCGAGTAGTTGCCAAACGAGATGTCCCCGCCGCCGCTCTCGGAACCCGCCACAACCCGGTCGTACCACGAGCCCTCCGCGGAAGCTGCCCCGATATTCATCAC
>JAGLWJ010000212.1 GCA_023133475.1 Phycisphaerae bacterium
AAAATTGAAAATGAGGGGATGGGAACATCGTCGTTGTGCTCACGCCAAGGTGTTTAGCGGCGACCCGTAGGGGAGCGGGGAGAATTGGGTGACGCAATGTCGCCAACTCCGCATTTTCCATTTTCCATTTTCCATTCTTTCCACAGGGGAGCGTGGACAATCGCACGTCGCGCTCAATTTCTTCGCGAAATGGTGTTGCATGGTGGCGCCGGGTGGCCTAGAATGCCGATCCTGTTTTGTAGGGTTGACGCCGCTATCGTGGGATCGCCCCGGAAGCGGCAGTTAGGTGGAAGGCGGGGGACCACGCGAATAGAGACGCGCCGCCCCCCGAGAACTCAAGCAATCAATTGCAAAGGTGAGCTATGCGCGGCGCGGGCGTTGGCTTGAGCTTCATGCCGTCGATTATCTGCGGCATGCTTGCAGGATCGGTTCTCACCAGCCAGGTTAAGGCAGAGGCAGATTCCGAGGGGGAAACCCAATCCTCCAGCTTCAACCTGCAAACTGTCTACCTGGAACTCGAAGGTGACTACAACCATACCACGGTGCGGCAGTCCTCTCGGCAGCCCCACGGGCTTCTGAAAGGCTGGAACAACAAACGCCACACCCAGACCAACCGGGACTACACCTTCAAAGAGCGGATCGGGTTCACCCTCGACGGCACTATCCTCGACCCCAGTTTCATCACCTTCGACGGCGATATCAGCTTCGCTCTCACCCAGAGCTGTCACGAGGAACGCGGCTGGTATTCCGACAAAGACGACCACGACACCGGCCACCTATTCCAATACGACATGCGGGTCAACTTCTTCACCGGCAAACTGCTGTCCGGGTCAATCTATGCCCTGCGGCAGGACGACCGCATCAGCCGCCGGTTCCAGCCGACCCTCGACGAAACTCGAACCGGGTTCGGGACCAGTTGGGATTTCGCCCACGAAAAGTTCCCCATGACCCTCAGCTATGACTACCTGGAGACCGACCGCACCGGCAACTGGGACGAACGCGACGACGAACACTACACCGAAAGCACTTTGAACTGGGGGGTCGAGTGGATCATCTCGGACCACCACTGGTTTAAGTTTTCCTACGAACACTCCGAGAGCAAGCAGGAATTTCAGGGCCTGCAAGAAGCGTTCGATACCACCCGCGACCTGTTCACCCTGGAACATGAGCTGGAGTTCGGCGGCAGCCACCAGCATACCTTCCGAACCCTGGCCCACTGGCAAGAGGAAAGCGGCGACTTCGCCCGCGATTTCTTCGAGATCGGACCTCAACTGACTCTCCGGCATAGCGACAACCTCGAAACGTTCTACAAGTATCAGTTCAACCGCGAGCGTTATGAAGGCCTGGACATCGAGACCCAACGCTTCGACTTCCAACTGGTCCACCGTATCTATGAGAACCTGGTCACCACCGCCAACCTCTTCGCCTTGTACGAAGACGTGGAGGACGACGTGGACACCACCCAGTACGGCGGCTCGGTGGACTGGCAATACAACCGCAAAAATCCCTATGGGCGCTTTTATGCGAATCTGGCTCTCGCCTATGACACCCAGGACATGAAGGGTGACAGCGGCGTGCGGGTGGTGCTCAACGAGTCAGCCACGTTCCGCGACCCACTCAACATCACTCTGCGGAATCGTAACGTGATTATCCAGTCGATCGTGCTGACGGATACCACCAATCGCCGCTATTACATGGCGGGGCGAGACTATCTGGTCTTCAAGCGGGGTAATGTTATCCAGTTGGTTCGCCTGTTGAGCGGGCGGATCGCCGACGGCGGCACGGTGTTGATCGACTATCAATATCGCACCCCGACCAAGGGGCAGATCGACACCATCCGGGTCGATGCCGGGCTGGAGCAGCGGTTTGATAATGGGATTACGCCTTACTACCGCTTCTCCTATCGCAATCAGGAGGCGGATTCGTCCACCGGTTTCGCGCGGTTCGCCGACCGCACGGACCACCATCGCCTGGGTGTCAAGTACGATCACAAGCGGTTTGCGTTGGGGGCGGAGTATGAGATTTTCGACGATACCGTCGAGCCGTACGACGCCTTTCATCTGGACGGGGTGGTGTACATTTTGCAGACGCCGGAGCATAGTTTGAATGCTTCCACGCGGTTGTCGCGTTTCTTCTTCGAGGGCGGCATGGACGACCGCAACGTGACCATCATCGACGTGGAACTGGACCACCGGTGGTGTTTGCGGGAGGACCTGTCCATCTTCGAGCGTCTGGGTTACCGGTGGGAAGATGATTCAACCGATGGAATCACCCGGGCGTGGGACGTAGCTGCCGGTGTGGACTATGTGATGGGCAATCTGACGGCGGAACTCACCTTCGAGTACGACCGTCTGGATCTGCCCGAGTCCGTGGAGGATGATTTCGGGCTTTACTTCCGGATTCGCAGGGACTTCCCCAATGTGCTGGCCCGACGTTACTAAAACTCGTCGCCTGTTGGCTTTGGCGAGTTGCCTGACTATGGATGGGCTGCTTGTCGGCTGTGCCAGGCCGCAGGGTGAGTTGTTTCCGCTGATCGACCCGCCGCTGGTTTGGCCTCTAGCGCCGGAGACACCGCGGATCAGGCTGGTGGGCGAGCTTGGCGGCAGCGCAGACTTGCACGCAGCCGTTCCCGGTAGTGAGATTTTCAAGGCTGCACTGCGAGGGCCACGCCCGCCGATCGGGTTTTCCAGCCCGCACTCGGTGGCGGTGCACGCCCGGTGGTTGGTGGCTGTCGCCGACGGAAGCGGGTCAGCCGTCCACATCCTCGATCTGCGTGCCCGGACCCACCGCATGGTCAGCGGCTGGAATGACGGGCGGTTCGCTACGCCGATCGGTGTCGCCTGGGTGGGGCAGCGGCTTTTCGTCACCGACGCCGGGCGGCATGAAGTGATCGAGTTGGACGCGCAGGGGACGTTTCGCAACCGGTTCGGCGAGGGAGAACTGAAGCGGCCGGTGGGTGTCACCTATGTGGCGGATCGGGATCAGCTTTACGTGGTC
Organism: Phycisphaerae bacterium; assembly: GCA_023133475.1. Lineage (GTDB taxonomy): Bacteria > Planctomycetota > Phycisphaerae > UBA1845 > UBA1845 > JAAEQG01. The sequence goes on from JAGLWJ010000212.1 coordinate 2,998, forward strand.
GATGGCGGGTCGCATCGCGTGGTGGTCTTTGAGCCGGCGGGTGGTCTGGTCACCACGTTTGGGCACAATGGGAGCAATCCGGGCGAGTTCAACTACCCTTCGCACATCGCCTGGGATGGTGGTGAGCGGCTGCTGGTGGCAGACTCGGGCAACTTCCGCGTCCAGTTGATGGATTTGGACGGCGTGTGCCTGCGGGTCATCGGCTGCAAAGGCGACGGTGCCGGCGACTTCTCCCTGCCCAAGGGAGTGGCTTTCGACGGCGACGGTCATCTGTATATCGTGGACAGCCATTTCGAGAACGTGCAGATATTCGACCGCCAGGGTCGGTTATTGTTGGCGTTTGGGCATGAAGGAGCCGGTCGGGGCGAGTTTGCTCTGCCGGCTGGTTTGGCTATTGATCAGGACAATCGCATCTGGGTGGCGGATTCCGCTAACCGCCGCATCCAGGTGTTTGACTATTTAAGGAATACCGGATGAGGGGGACACTTGTTCAACTATTTGCCGGTCTGGTGGTTGGTTTTGCGACGGCAGTTGCGCCCGCCGACGAATCGATCGTCAACTCCAAGCACGATCTCTCCGCTCGAGGCCCAGGCCCGATCCGGGCTGTTAGCGAGAACGAGATTTGCATCTTCTGCCATACGCCGCACAATGCCGCCCCGCAGACCCCGCTGTGGAACCGTGAGAACCCGCGGGTGCACTATCGCATCTATGAGAGTTCGACCACGGACGCTCGTATCGATCAGCCGTCCGGGCCTTCCAAGATGTGCCTCAGTTGCCACGACGGTTCGATGGCGTTAGGCAATGTGCTATCTCAGCCGCAGACGCATCCGATAGTAATGACCGCCCGGACGATTCCGCCGGGTGCAACCGACCTGACCAACGATCTGTCGGACGATCATCCGATCGGGTTCCGTTACGATCGGGCTCTCACCAACCGGGATCGCCAGATTCGCCCGCCGGAGTTGGTGACTCGGGACATGCCGCTGGGCGTGCACAGCGAGGTGCACTGCACCACCTGTCACGATCCGCACAACAACGAACTGGGCGATTTCCTGCGGGTGAGCGATCAGATGTCAGCCATCTGTGTGACCTGTCACGATATGGACGGTTGGCCGATGTCTTCACATGCGACCAGCAACAAGCGAACCACCGGGCGTATTGTCGACCCGCGTGAGCGGCTTAAGTACGGTTCCGTGGCGGCCAACGGGTGCACGAATTGCCATAAGATACATTCAGCCCCGCAGCGTGAGCGGTTGCTGCGTTTCAAGCGTGAGGAAGATAATTGCCTGAACTGCCATAGCGGGGCGGTGGCTAGTTTCAACATCGCCGCCGATATCGGCAAGCGCTGGAGCCATAACGTCAAAGCCCGTACCGGGATTCACGATCCGGCGGAGATTCCCTTCACCATGCGGCGGCACGTCGAGTGTGTCGATTGTCATAATCCCCACGCCGTGCAGCACAATCCCTTCGGGACCGTGCAGGGCACGCGGGGGCAACTGGTCAAAGGGCCGACCTTGCACGCGCCTGGTGTTTCCATCACCGGTCGCCGGCTTGACGAAGCCCGGTTCGTTTATGAGATTTGTTTCCGGTGTCACGGTGACAGTGTAGCCAGGCCGCGGTTGATCACCTCGCGGCAGGTCAGCCAGACCAATACGCGGTTGGAGTTCCAGACCCGCAACCCGTCGTTCCATCCGGTGGCAGGCCCGCGGCGGAACTCCGACGTGGTCAGCCTGATCCCGCCCTACCGCGTCGGCAGCATCATCAGTTGCACCGACTGTCACAACAGCGACAACGCCCGGTCCGCCGGGGGCACGGGGCCTAACGGGCCTCACGGGTCGATTTTTGAGCCGCTGCTGGTGTCCAACTATGACACCGACGACTTCACCACCGAGAGTGCCCAGGCTTACGCCCTGTGCTACCAGTGCC
>JAGLWJ010000213.1 GCA_023133475.1 Phycisphaerae bacterium
ATAAATGCCGGGCCTAGCGCAACCCTTCGTAAGCACAGCCGTAGGCCTCGACTGTGCGATTGATGTCGTGGTTTTCGATGACGTACCGGCGGGCGGCTTGGCCTATACGCCGCCGCAACTCGGCATCCTCAACCAAGCGGCGTAGGGCGACTCCGAACGCCGCGGCCTCTCCCAACGGCACCAGCAATCCGGTTTCGCCGTGATGCAGCACTTCCCGGTTCCCGGGGACATCGGTTGCCACAACGCCCAGACCGCAAGCCATCGCCTCCAACAGAGCATTGCAAAGCCCCTCGCTACGTGACGGTAGGACAAAAAGGTCCGCTGCGCGATACCAATCCAACACGTTCTCGGTCGCTCCGGGCAGACGCACATCGTGCCCGGGCAGGTTTGCAGCAGCCCAATGCTGCGTTTGGCCGGCAAGACGATCCTCGCCGACAATCACCAGCGTATAGCTCGCAGCCTGAAGACCCACTGCCGCGATGCCCTCGATAATCAGCCGATGGTTCTTCACCTCGGTCACGTTGCCCACTGCCAGCAAAACCACTCGGCCCAAAGGCAATCCCAGCCGCCGCCGAAGCCGACCCGGGGCCTGCTCGGGGCAGAACCGAACGCTGTCAACCCCGTTCAACAAAACGGAAAACGACTCGGCAGGCAGGCCAAACGCTTTGGTGACAGCCTCGCGGGCGGAGTCGCTCACCGCCCAGCGTGCCTGATATCGGTGTAAGGCCCGCCGCCACAACCACCGGGTTGTCCCACGTGGGCTGCTCAACGCATCGGTGAACCCGTGAAAGCTGAACGCCATCCGCGGGATACCTGCCAGCCGGCAGGCTGCCACCGTGTCCGAGACGGTGAACAGTTCCCGGTTATGCACCACGCTCACGCGAAGTTCGCGTAGAAGTTTCGCCAGCCGCAATGCCCAACGGCGGTTCCTGGCTGGATCATCCAGGCAGATGATCTCGACCCCGTCTCGCACCGGCGGGCCCATCACATTGCGCCCGTTGCGAAAAATGATCACGTGGCGAAAACGCTCCGCCGGCAGACGGTTCACCACCTGGGCCAACTGCCCCTCCAAACCGCCGATCCCCCAGCAACCGATAAGGTGCGCAATGGTGATGACCTCGTTACGGGCACTTGTTTGCCCTGGGCTGACTCCGTCGTCTCGCCCCACGACTCCGACCGATGATTCACCGAGAGCTTGAAACATACTATCGGGCACCTCTCAAACACCCATAATATCGGCATCCCCTCAGGGAATGGAGAATGGAGAATGGAGAATGGAGGAAATGGAAAATGGAAAATGGAAAATGGAAAATTGGGGTGGGGGACATCACCACCATGTTTAGTATGACAGCGCTACTTTGATCCCGAACTTCACAACCCGAGGTCGAAAAGGTGGTTTGCCGATCCGGCGCCGGGCCTAGCGCGCCCCGTCGAAACGTGAAACTGTTTCGCCGAAAACGGCACTAGCGCTGTCATATTAGCGGCGACCCGAAGGAGAGCGCGTAGAAGGGAAGCGTTTTGACTGGAGACTGGAGACTGGGGAAACGAAGAACTGAAAACGTTGCCAAGTCAGCATTTTCAATTTTCAATTTTCAATTTTCCATTCTATAGTGGGAGCTTTCATGGAAGGACGATCATGTATCGTGCGATTGCTTGTTTATTGGGGATGGTCTTCATCTTGCCGCTGACCGGCGGATGTGGGGCTGACTTGGAATACGTTCTTCCGGTGATCGCCGGGCAGGCGAGCATTCTGCTGCACAGCGTTCCCATAAGCGACGCCATCCGTAGCGGAACACTCTCCGACGAACAGGTGGCCAAGCTGATCCTGATTCGTGACGTACGCCAATACGCCGGCTGGGAGATGGGGCTTAACACCACCAATAACTACACCCACTTCTACGATAGCCGCAACTCGCCGATCGCCTACAACATCTCGGCATCGCACCGCTACGAGTTTCACCCTAAAAAGTGGGAGTTTCCGATCGTTGGAGTGCTGCCCTATGTGGGTTTTTTCGATAAGGCTGCTGCCGTCCGCCAGTTCGATGCGCTGGCGGCTGATGGTTACGATGTATTTATGTACGAGGTGGACGCCTACAGCACGCTCGATTACCTGCCCAACCCGATAATGTCGCCGATGCTCGAGCGGAGCGACCTTTCGCTGATCGAAACGGGCATCCACGAACTACTGCACAGCACCGTGTGGCATCCAAGCGATACCACCTTCAACGAGAGCCTGGCAACCTTCGTGGGGCGGACCGGAGCGGTCGAGTATCTCGCCGCCCGCTATCCGGACGAACCCCAGCGAACCCAGGAAGCCATAGAGCACTACAAAGACAACAGCCTCTATAACGCGTTCATATTCGAGCTGTACGGAGAACTCGAGGCCTTCTACGCCGGCGACCTGAGCCGCGAGGAGAAGATAGCCGGGCGCGAAGCCGTCTATCAAGCCGGCCGCCAACGCTTCACCGCCGAGTGTCAGCCGCTCATGAATTCTCCGCAAGATTTTGCCTGGGCGGCTGAGTTACCCACCAACAACGCCTGGATGTTGGCCAACTATCGCTACAACTACGATTTCGAGACGTTCGAGCAAGTATACCAAGCCACCGGGCAGGTCTGGAGACAGGCTATCTCCGTATTCCGCGACGCAGCCCACGCCGACGATCCCAATGCTTACCTGCGGAAATGGTTGTCAGGCGTAGTAGGGCGGGTTTCACCCGCCGCAGCCGGGAAGGCGGGTAAAACCCGCCCTACCGCTCGCCAATCTCCACATAACGAAACGGAAAGATCAAACGCCGGTTCGGATACAAGCCTTGAACATACGGCTTGATCGCCATCAGGTTGGTGTGCTGATATAGCGGCAACAGCGGGCAATCCTCGCAAATCAACAGGGCTTCGGCACGGGCCAACAACGCCATCCGCCCCGACAAAACCCCGCCCGGGCCCAAACCATCAGCCTGATCCAACAGGGCATCATAGTCCGCGTTTGCATAGCCGGAGTCATTATTGCCGTTGTCTGTGCGGAAGATGTCAAGAAACGTTGTCGGGTCGTTGTAGTCGCCATACCAGCCGGCTCGGGCAATCATATAAAGCCCCTTAACCTTGTCCTCGGCGAAGGCCTTGGGTTCCTTGCCGCGAAGTTCAACCCGCACACCCAGCGTCTCCCGCCACATCCGGGCCAATACCACACAGGTCTTCTCATCCGCACCAGAGGTCTTGTGCAGCAAATCGATGACCGGCAAAGACGCACCACCCGGATAGCCGGCTTCGGACAACAAGCGTCGGGCCTGGGACGGATCATAGCCCAGCGAAACGGGGGACTGATAACCGGCAATGCTGCCCACCGGAACCAGATGCCCCGAAGGCGGCTCACCACACCCCAGCACCTTCTCCACCAGCAGGTTGCGGTCCACCGCCAGGTTAAACGCCCGGCGAACACGGGCATCTGTAAACGGGTTAGGCTGACCGAAAACCTCCGCGTCGCGGCAGTTGAAAATGTAGAAATGCGTAGCCAGCACAACCGGGTTGTGAAAGTCCGGGCGGAGCCCCTTCCCCGACAACTCGATTAGCTTGTGGGCGTAATGAACTTCCATCCCTGGCAGAAAGTCCACTTCGCCGGCTTCATATGCCATCACCGCCGTATTAGCATCGATGTAGACCACGCGGTCGATGGTGCCAACCGCAACACGATCGCCGGCATGATAAAACGGGTTCCGCGTCAGCCGCATACGACGCTTGAATGACCACTCGGTGAGCATGAAAGGGCCGTTGGTGATCAGGCCGGGATAACCACGCTTCCCACTTCCCACACCATCTGAACCGCCGGCACAAACCTCCTTGGTGGGGCGGGGGCGGTTTGGTTTCGTCCATTGCTGATCGTAGACAACCAGCCCTTGCCGTGTGAGCGGCAGGTTTTGGTAATGCTCCCGCAGCATCTCGATGCTTTCGTGGATCGGCATGAACGTTGGGAAGGCACAGAGGTCGAGGAAATACGGGCAAGGCCGCTCCAGCCTCACCTGCAAGAACGAATCGCCAACCGCCGCAATGCCCGTCCGGGCGAAACGCTCGTCACACTCGGCGGCATGACGGTGCAACCAGCGTCGATGGATCGCCTCCCACTCGACCTCCATCTCGGACAACTCGACGGATAACGCCTGGTGGAAATCGCAACGCCTGGTCCGGGCGGTGCGAACACGTTTGGCCGCCGCGGCAACCTCCCCCAGTTCAGCGTGGAGATAGAGCATCTCCGCCGCTTGAGCATCGACACCTCGGCCGTCCGCCAAGCGGGCCAGGGCAGTCAGTACAGCCACCGCCTCATTCCGCCATGTGTAGTACCCTTGCAGACCGGCGATGTTGTCCACCAGCAGCCTGGCGTAGTCCATGGCTGTCCCTGGCTCGACAGCCCGGCGCCATCCTCGGGCAAAATCGGCGGCGGTCACCGGGTCGCCGTTGCACCAGCGGGCGTCCGCGCGAATGGTGAATTTGTAGGTCAGACCGTCATCTGAAACTTCGGGCGGAAACTCGGCTACACCTGCGATCGGCTCAGTTGTTTCCGGATGATAGCAGGTGAGCCCTTCCCAGATATTGATAGCCACGCGGATGTCGTTGGTCCAACTCATCTGCGCCGGATCGAGCGTATTGATGCCATACGCAGCCGCATACACAAAATCGCCCCGTGAAACACCCGGCGAAGTGCCGACCCACACTGCCACCAGAGCCAACGCAACCAACCCGACTATCATCACTACACGGAACATGGCGGTAATAGCTGACAGCTACCTCATGCTTTACTTCGGAGCCGGGGCGTTGACTGGGACGTTCCAGGGGGCTTTGTTGAGCACCCCGGGTGTCTGGGCTGTGCCGATCCACTTGTTCAACTCCAGCGGCATGTTGAGGTCCTGGTTCTCGATCTTGCTCATGGCATCGCGGATGTTGGGAACCGGGGCTGGTGGAGCCGCCACACGCCGCAACAAGCTCTCCGCCGCGTCAATGGTCAACTCGATGAGAAACTTCTCCTCCATGGATATCCCCTTGGTGAGATACCGCTCGACATCGAGACGCAGATGAGTCCCCAGGATGGCAACCAGACGGTTCTTGTCACGAACATTGCTCAGTTCATTACGCAAAAAGCCGAAAACCATTTCCTCCGCCCCGTCATAAGCAGGGGCACTCTGAGCACGAATACGCAGTTGAGCCTCCATGATGTCGAAAATGGCATCGGTGGCGACGTTGAAATTCGGGCCTCGACGGGACAAGGATTTGTATATCTGCTTGCGAACCACGCCGCTGTGCTCATGCGTACCCGTCTGCCCGAGTCGTTCGATGATCGCCTTGCTCCGCACCGTGTCATCCTCGATCTCGGGCATGAGCGCCTCGAACGCCTTGACGCAGGTGTACCGGACCGCCGGCTGACCCGCAACTTCAAGACCCGCCGAAAGCGCGGGAATCGCACCGACATCGTTCATCTCCGCCAGAACCCGGGCCAACGTCAGCCCCACCGCCACTTCCAATCCCTGCTCTTTCTTGAACTCCGCCGCAAACCGCTTATTGGTCCGTTCCATGAATCGCATCTTGAAGCTCGCGGAGTTCTCCTCGTGCCTCAACTGAGCCAGGTAAGCGGTCGAAAAAGCGTTGTCGGCCTGCTTGGACCCCACCTGCAACTCGTCGCGGAGCTTGTTGATGCGGAAGGTGATCCAATTGTCAATAGCCGGCTCCCCCGACGGAATCGAGGACCGCGTGCGGACCGAATCCAGGGCAACATCCTCCGGGACTTGCCCAAAAACCGCCGGAACCATCCCAGACCATCCGGCACACACAACCATAATCACCAGGGCTATGCCAAGCTTATTCAATGTTCAACTCCTCTTGTTTGACCTACCGCAATGGAAACGGCTAGGGTAATCAAGCCTATTCGGGCCTGTCAAGTTTGCCGGTTGTGGATACCAGGCAAACCAGGGTAAGATTCTATCGTCGGTGGGCTGACTTGTCCCCATGCCGCTCCCTTACGGTCGCGGTACTGATTCAGTCCCCCGCCTTACCAGGGAGGAATTTGAGATGAAGATCAGAGTCCTGTTCATCTGCACCGGCAACAATTGCCGATCCCAGATGGCTGAGGCGTTACTGCGCAATCGGGAGCCGGTGCGTTTCGAGGCGTTGTCAGCCGGCTCGCACCCGGCGGGTTTTATTCACCCGCTGGCCATCGCCGCCATGGAGCATCTCATGGTCCCCGTATACGACCAGTACTCCAAAAGTTGGGACGAGTATGCCGGGGCAGCCATCGACGTGATTATCACTCTCTGCGATGATGCTGCCCGAGAGAATTGCCCGATCTGGCCGGTGTCGTCCCTCAAGGCCCATTGGCCCTTGCCCGATCCAGCAGCCCTGCCGGAAAGCGAGGAGATTTGTTTCCAGGCGGCTCTTACGGCAGCCAACAACCTGCAAGCCAAGATCGAGCGGCTGATCCGCATGGATTTCTTCCAGACGGACCCAGCCGAGTTACAATATCAACTCCACCGCATCGGGCAGTTAACGTAGGGCGGGTTCCACCCGCCCTACTGCTGCTTGATTTCCATGACCAGATTGCCGTAGTAGGTGCTGTCCAACCGGTCTTTGCCCGATTGTGGAATAGCGTCGTATTCGTGCAGTGCGCCGAGCTTGAATTTCCATACGTCGCTGTTGCCCAGGGGAATCACCAACGCGTTGTCGACGACCAGGCGATAGTCACGCACCGACTCGAACGTCGGGAAATACTGTGTGCTGTGCGTAAACCGTAGCCACTCGTTGATGTCGAGGCGGTATTCCAAGGCGAGGTCAAGCTGGGCAGTGTCTCTCGAGGTTCCATTGTGGTACGACTCGTGCAGATAACCCACGCCGGTGCGGGTTTTTAGTTCGTGCCTGTCTTGCTTGATCCAGTAGTATCCTCCGCCCAGTGCCGCGGTGAAACGCAGGTCAATGTTTTCAAACTCGTCATACTCGGCTTCGGAGCGGATATAGGCGAAAAAACGCTCGCCGAGCATGTGTTCGTAGTAAGCCCCACCCTTCACTTCCGCCGTGCTGCGTTTCTTGCTCTCCTCGCCGTATTCACCGGACAGGTACAGCCGTAGCAAGTCCACGGACGACTCTTTGCGCAGTTCAAGGCGGCCTCGGGCTTCGAGCACGTCGGTGTTGCCTTCCTTGAATACCGCCCCCGCTTCCACGCTGGCTGACCACTTTCCGACCTTGGCCTGAATCTGTTCGCGTTCCGCGTCGGCCTGGGCTTGCACCGCGATGACCTCGGGGCTTTTGCCGCCCAGCGGCCAGATGGCAGCCACCTTGTCCAGGTCCACGGCGATATCGCCGATGCCGGTATGCACGACGGCCTGGTCGGCCTGTGACGCCCATTCGATCGGGCCGACCAGGCGGTCTCCGGTGGTCAGGCCTACGTTCACCGTTCGTTCGGTTTCGATGGCTACGAGCTTGGTGGCGTCGATTTCAAGTTTGCCGGCAAAGTCGGTGGTCACCATCACCGTTCCGTCGCCCAGTTGCTCCACAATGCCGACCAACCGGCTTCCGTCGGTGAGCGTTACCACATCCGCCAAGGCGAGGGTGCAGCTCAACACCCCTATACCACTAACCACGAGAATCTTCGCGAATCGCACAAAAGAAGCAGCCATCCGAGTGCAGCCTTGCCATTGCCTGCGACGGTATCCCATCGGGCTACTCATCTTCGTCTTCAAGCTGGTCGAAGATTTCGTCAACACGGTCGTGAACGTAGGTGTTGATCGGCGTCAAAATGGCGGAGTTGATCAGATACTCCACCACCTCCCGGCCATCCAGCGTTACGGTGGAGGTAGTGGTGAATTCGCCGAGATCGCAGGAGTTCAACCCACAGGTCATCCCGGCGGTTGCAATCAGAGCCAGTCTCTTGACACGCCACCGGCCTTTGCCGTTCTTCATCATGGTTCTCCATCGAACTCCGTAAGGCAATGGGGATTCCACCGCTTGCCCCCCCCCTGAAAACCGCGCCGATCAGGGGCGTTGCAGTCACTATAGCATTTTGGCAGCGGTCTTTCAAGTGGCGACAAGTTGTAGGGCGGGTTCCACCCGCCTTCTTGGCATGGTGCGGCGGGTGGAACCCGCCCTACATTTTATTCAAACCGGCGGTCCGCCAGGAATATGTTGCCGTGCCCGGGGACGATCAGGTCGGCGACCTCAGTGATTTCGACGAAAGATTCCCGGGCTGTTGCGGGGTCCACCGCCCGCTCGTAAATTCGTCCGTGTTCATAGTGCTCGCGGGTCAGGATTGTGTCACCAGCGATGATTGTCGCCTGACTCTGGACGACCAGCAAAGCCGCCGATCCGGGCGTCACCCCGTGGGAGGGGAACAGGTGCACTGCAGGGGAGATTTTGTCGTCGGCAGCCTTGGTCTGCCCCAGCAAAGCCAACTCCTCGGAAAGCTCTTCGTAGGAGGTCTCCAACTCTCCGCCGCCACCGTTCACCAGGGTGCTGAGGTGGGCGCTGATCGCCTTGTGCTCGACCTCGGAAATCAGCCATTCGGCGTTCTTGAACAAGGTGAGGCTGCGGCGGTGGACGGGGCGGAAACTGGTCAGGAACACCACGTCAATCTGCTCCGGTCGCAAGCCCATACGTTCATCCAGGCGATGAGCCATAAGGTCCGCGGGGACTGATGGATCGACCAGGATATGTGTTTGCCCGTCACGAATGAGCGTTGTGGTGGCGTGCGAAGCCCGCCCCGCCCCGCTCTCTGACCAGAACGGGTTGCGGCTTAAAGTGCCGATACTGATGATCTCGACGCGGACCGCCATAACGCAGCCAGTTTAAGCATTTGGTGGGGTGGCGACAACCAAAGCCGCACCCGGCGGGGGGTGGGGTGGCCCATGGCTTTAGCCGTGGGGGACACGAATCGCATCAGGCATTCGTGTCCCCCACCGCT
>JAGLWJ010000214.1 GCA_023133475.1 Phycisphaerae bacterium
TTTAGCGGCGACCCGTAGGGGAGCGCGTAGCAGGGGAGCGCGTAGAAGAGAATCACGACGAATGGAGAATGAGGGATAGGTAACGTTCTCGTTGCAAGTGGGCGGGGATGTAGCACCATTTTCCATTTTCCATTTTCCATTTTCAATTTATTCGCTCAGGCGTATCCAGTTGTGGCGGTTTTGTAGAATTTCGCATGGTTGGTAGCGGGCCTTATAGGTCATTGTGCGGCAGTTGGCAATGTAGTAACCCAGATAATAGTAAGTGATCGCCGAACTCCGGCAGTGCTCGATCTCCCACAAAATGGAGAAGGTGCCCGGGCTTCGCCGGTGATGGCCCGGGTCGAAGAACATATATACCGAACTGAGCGACCGAGGCCCTCGGTCCACCAGGCTCACCCCCACCAGACGCCGACCCAGGTAATACCGGAACTCCCAAGTGGACACCGGTGAGGAGTAGAGGAACTCATGAAACTCCTCCTGCGAACCGGTCATGGTCCCATCATGGCGGGTTTCCAGATAGCGGCGGAACAATTCGAGCTTCTCGGGCGTGGGCTCCGGCGGGCCTGACTCGACGGATACATCATGATTGCACCGCCATACCCGCCGCATCGACCTGGTGGGCTTGAAGTCCGCCACAGGTATGCGAATCTGTTTGCACTCCCGACATCGGTGGCACGCCGGGCGGTAGATGAGGCAACCGTTACGCCGAAAACCGCGGTTCATCAAGGCTTCGTATATGGGCGGGCTCAGCTCCTCGGTGAAGAAGTACTCGACCCGATCATCCCGTGCGGGCAGATAAGGGCAACGACTGGCAGGCGAGAGCGGCAGTTCCTCTTCGGCAAGGAACTGGTCCACCACCTGCTGAATGGTCATGGTTTTGGGATCACTCATTGGCTTTGGCCTTGGTGAAGCGATCGCCGGGTGGGTGGAACCCGCCCTACAACCGAAAAAACCTCACGCACGTTTGTAGGGCGGGTTCTACCCGCCTTCTTCGCGTGGCGCGGCGGGTGGAACCCGCCCTATAACTCCAGTGCCGTTTTCGGCGAGGGAGTTGCGTGACGACAGGCTTGCGCTAGGCCCGGCATTTATGCCGGGTATTGAAGCGGTTGCCTTTGCCCCCCAGTTCCGCCCCGCCGCCGAAGGCGGCGGGGCGGAACTGGGGGGATTCTTCGTTCGGCCTTCTCACCCGGCATAAATGCCGGGCCTAGCGCGATCCACCGAAACGCGAAACTGTCTGATCGAAAATGGCACTAGCACTGCGTTCATGAATAATCCAGGTTATAAGAGCATAATCCTTCGCGTCAGGTTTTCAACCAAGCCGGTTTGCACCATTCGGGAAGAAGAGAATTATGGTTGCAGGTTGATAGGTTAGAGCCGATTCTGCTACACTATAACCTGCATCCCGCAGAGGGGGAGAATCGCGTAACGATGAAAAGGAAACAGCCATCCGATCAGCACCGCGACCGTAAGGGAGCGGCTCTACTGGGATTGACCGCTCCCTTACGGTCGTGGCACTGGTTTAGTTGCGGCCGAAGGCCGCGATGGGCACTGACTCACAAATAAGACGAGGCGTAATAGAATGACATTGTTCTGCACCACTAACCACGAAAATCCTCTCAAATCGCACAAAAGAAGCAGCCATCCGATCTGCACCGCGTTGCTGGTAATTTTGGCTTTTGTGTCGCCGGCACGCGACGACGTGTCGGCTGGGGACATCGCGATTATCGGCTATCAATCCGATGACCCCGATAAACTCGCGTTCGTGGTGCTGGAACCGGTCGAAGCCGGTGAGGCAATCCGGTTTACGGATTCCGGCTGGCAAGCCGGCGGATCATTCCGCGCCTACGAAGGCGGGATCGAGTACACCGCCGCCAGCCAACTCAGCCGCGGCACCGTGGTCAGCCGCAGCAACCCGTTCGATAGCGGTGCCTGGAGCGTCAACAACACCGGTGTGGGCTCGGGCGGTTTTGCTCTATCCACGGCGGGCGATCAGATACTGGCGTTTCAAGGCGATGCAGCCAGCCCGGTTTTCGTCTACGCAACCCATGCCGGAGCCGGTGGATGGACCGATGCCACCAGCTCGAACACCACCGCACTTCCGAGCGGGCTGGTGGACGGAGCCACCGCAGTCTTCATCGCCAGCGAGGGCGACGAGGTGGATAACGGATACTACAACGGCATCACCGAGGGGACCGCAACACAACTACGCGCTGCTATTGGCGATCCGAGTAACTGGGTAACCGGAAACAGCGTGCAGAGTTGGCCTGAATGGAGCTTTACGGTCAATACCTCCGACTTGCCCAACGTCGCCGATGTGTGGGTTTCAGCCGCCAGTTTCGATACCGGCGATCCGGGCGTGGTTACGGTCCAGCTCAATGAGGCACCGGCTGTGGGCGATCCGGCCCAGATCAGCGTTGTGAGCGGGGCGTTCTTCGTCAGCCCGCACACCATTATCATCACCAATCCCAACACCAGCGGGACCGCCAACGTCACCATGGAAAACAACGGGACCTGGACGGTGGAAGCCACCGCAGTGAGCGGTTGCTATGGATCAGCCGAGTCCGACCCGTTCACCGTCGGCCAGGGAACCAACCCGCCCGAGGCCTACGCCGGCGAAGACCGCACGGTGTTCCTGAGCGCATCGTCCGTATCCGAGGTGATGATCGGCGCTACCGCCAACGATCCCGACGGTCTGACCGGGGTCACTTATGCGTGGACACCGGCGTCGGGGACCGGAATCGTCGGCTGGGCCAACCGCAGCGGCCCGGTGACCGACCCGACCGATCCCGGCGAGGCCCAGGTGACCTTCAACCAGGTTGGCATTTATATCTTCACCCTGACCGTTACCGACCCGGGCCTGCTCGATGACTACGACACGGTAACCATCACCGTAGCCAATGCCCCACCGCTCGACGATTACGACCCGCCGGCGAGCTATTACGACCCGGCGAGGCCGGGGGGGGTGTGGTACACCGGGTCAACCCTGAAAAATGCCTTGCACAACATCATCGACGACCACCACTCCCGTTCGTATGATTCCGCCAGGAACGCCTTGCAACTTCTCGACGAAGACCCCAACAATAGCGCTCACATTCGTCTGATCTACGATGGGCAATCGGTGCTCAAAGCATGGGACAGCGGTGTCACGTGGAATCGCGAGCACATTTGGCCTGACAGCCTCAACCCTGCCCCGAATGATCTGTTCAACCTGCGTGCGTGCGACCCGAGCATCAACAGCTCGCGGGGCAACAAGCCCTTTGGCACCGACTCAGGATATTGGGACGCCGATCATGGCGAGAACGACCGGGGCAATGCCGCCCGGGCCATGTTCTACATGGATACCCGCTATACCTCCAATACGCTGGTCTACGGCATGCCCGGCAATGGCGAGATGGGCGATCTTGGGGCTTTGCTTCAGTGGCATTACCAGGACTCGGTAAGCGAGTTCGAGCGCCGCCGCAATCATCTGATGTACGACCAGAACGACAACCCGTCCTATTACCAGGGAAACCGGAACCCGTTTATCGACCATCCCGAGCTGGTCTGGAGCATCTGGGGCGGCGGCAATAATGACTCGAAACTTTACGTGGGCGCCACTCCTCCGGCGGACGGTGTTTCGTCGGTGACGATTGACCTTGGGGCGGTGCTCAAGGACGGCCCACTGCCGTCGGCTCAAAACGTTACCTTGCACAAGAGCGGTGCCGATCCGACGACGTTTGATGTCATGGGCAACGGCGATGCGTTATCCCCGTCGATTGGGCTGCGACAGGCTTTTGTGGGCGGCGTTGGCTCGCGAGTCATCAGCGCGGGGTTGTCCTCGCCCACAACCACGCCCGGGCAGCAGACCGGATCAATCGTTATCGACAACACCGAACTGACATCCGCCGGCTCCGGCTACGGATCAGCCGACGGCAATGACACCATCAATATCGAGATGGATGTGCTGGAACATGCCGAAGCTTCGTTAGATGGGTTGGTGGACCAGAACACTTTGACCATCGACTTCGGGACGGTGCCCGCGGCAAGTGGCGTGCACGTCGAGAGCTTTGGGGTTGCCAATCTTGAGTCGGTGGTGGAATTCACTGCCGGGCTGGACCTTGATTCTGTTGACTCCGGCGGCGATATTGCGGTTCTCTACACTGATCTGTCCGTTTTCAGCAATCTGCCCGCCGGGGACGTTGCGACGTTCACCGCTTCGTTTGATGCCGGTGTCGGCCCGGGCACATACCAGGCAACGTATACGTTGTTTGTCTCCGACGAGGACTTGCCCGGAGCTATGGCAGGGGCCAACCTGGTTCTGACTCTTATAGGCCAAGTCGCCAACTCGCCGATTTTCCCGTTCGACGACGACGGGGATGGTGATGTTGATTTGGCTGACTTCGTGGGGTTCCGCTCGTGTCTCACAGGCCCGGGCGGCGGGGCAGTCAGCCCGTGTGACAACCATGATTCCGATAGTGACGGGGACGTCGATCTGGATGACTTCGCCGCGTTTCAGGTGATGGTGTCAGTACCGTGACCGTGAGGGAGCGGCTCTACTTGGATTGGCCGCTCCCTTACGGTC
>JAGLWJ010000215.1 GCA_023133475.1 Phycisphaerae bacterium
TGAATCTCAGCAATTCTAATTTTGGTAATCTTTCGTATCGTGCATGGGCAAGGCCGCATTTATGTGGACGGATATCTGTCTTTGACACCAAGCTCGCAACCTCCTGGTAGGCGCCAACCTCACGAGCACCTCGTACCACGCCCTCCACCCTGGAATGAATTTTGGGGTGCCGGGGAACCTGGGATCTGGCAATCCGTGGGCACGACGCACCAAGAGCCTGTAGGCACCCACATAAACGTCAGGAGAGCCGCATTTATTCATAGCTGACAAAACAAGAATTGCTGCATGAGTCTCATTCAGCTCACCAAGCATCTCCAGACCTGCTATAATCACATCCAAGAGGGGACAAAAAAACGAAGCCCACGGTGAGCGCCGTGGGCTTCGAAAACCGTGTCGGCTCACACATTCGTTAAAAACCAAGCCGACACCCACGTGATTATTGAAACACACAACTGGCCAAATTGCACGACTTGATTTCATCTACACTCCGTACGAGCCGGGACCTGATGGAGTCTTGACGCCCCGGATGCCATCGGCGTGCCCGTATCGGCAAGGGTCCGAAGGGACGTGCGTAATTGGTGTCCACCATTTGCGCAACCGAAAGACGGGTCCCTGCTTTGCCCTGACGGTGTGCCGATGCCATAGGCACAACAGGGCCTTCACGCTGTATCCGCCGGGGCATCGTCCCTATGGTCGTAAGGCGTTGGCCCAGGTGGAGCCTGGCGGACGTTGGCCCGTGAAAGAAGGCGATGAGCAGGAGGGGGGCGGTAAGCACGTCGATTCAGGGGCCCGAGTTTTCGAAGGCACGTTGTTCGATGCGGCGCTAGATGCTGCCAATGGCACGGCCTGGTCGCGCTTTGAGGATGAGTATGGGGGGCGCGGTGTCGAGCCTTACTGGTCCACGCAGTTACGGCATATCGAGCAGAGCACTCGACTGCTTGGGGTGTCGGCAAACCTGGATGCCACGCTGCGGAATAGCGTTGCCGAGGTACTCGGGGTGGAACGGATGCTTCTTGAGGAGTTATCGGCCGAGGTCTCGACACGTCCCGGATACCGCAGCCGAGGTCGGGCCGTGGGCCGGGTGCTCGAATCGTTGCCCCCCGGGCGGTACGTGATGGACCGGCTTCTTTTTGCCGGACACCTGGTTGGGCTGTGGGGTCGTCCGCTTCAGTGGGACGTTGGAGCCGGGATACTACGGGATGCGCCGTTTCGCATCGTGAGGCAAGCTAGCGGCGGATTGTAGTGTGCCTGGTCGTACGGTCGCTCGTGTACCAGTGCTGCCACGATTTCGTGGGTCATCCCCGCGAGGCGTGGTCCTGTTTGCTTTGATAGCCTCGTTCGCCTTGCTGGGTACGACAAGAACCCGTGGTGTGAGCTTTCCGTTCCGCGAGCCGGGAACGCGACCCCGACAGCCGGTCCGAGCGGGTGAATGACTTCAACGACTTGGTGACATGGTCACGGATCGCCGGGGGGCATAGACTGGTGGGCATGATGAACACGGAGATTATCAGTCATGGAATCCAACAAAGGCAGGGGGGACATCCCGTCCTCCCCAGAGGCGCTGTTCCGCCGTCAGGTGGTGTCAATGGTGATTGCCTGGATGCTTTCGGGCGAGCCTCGCGCGGATGCGGTCCGTCGTGCCGCGTCGATGGTGCACCCTACCTTCCAGGGCGAGCCGCGGCGGGTCAGTGTACGGACGGTGTATCGCTGGCTTGCCGCGTACCAGGCCGAGGGGATAGCCGGCCTGGGGTCAGAATCGCACGAGCGGGGTCCCTCCTCCAAAGTGCTGGACGACAAGCTTTTGCGCTTCATCGCCGAGCAGAAGGAGAAGGACCTACAGGCGTCGCTCCCGGAGCTTTTGCGACGGGCGCGGGAGCTCGGGGTTACGGACCCGCACGAGCGCACCGACCGCACCACGGTCTGGCGAGCCTGCAAGAGGATGGGTCTGCCGGTCAGACGTCGCAAAAAACAGCGGGACCGCGACAGCCGGCGCTTTGCCTACCCTCACCGAATGGAGATGGTGCTGAGCGACGGCAAGCACTTCCGGGCCGGGGCGACTCGTGCCAGGCGCGTGGCCCTGTTCTTCCTCGACGACAGCTCACGCTACGGCCTGCACGTGGTGGTGGGCACATCAGAGAACCAAGAGCTGTTTTTACGGGGCCTGTACGAGGCTATTCGGCAAGTCGGTCTGATGTCGCTGCTCTACCTCGACCACGGTCCTGGGTTCACCGCGTTGGACACCATGGAGGTGGTCAAGAACCTGAATGTCTTGCTGCTCCACGGCGAAAAGCAGTACCCAGAGGGACATGGAAAAATAGAACGCTTCAACCGGACCGCCCTGGCGGCGGTCCTGCGCGGCTACGACGGCCGGCCCGACGTGGACCCCGAATGCTCGGCTCTGGAGCTTCGTCTGCAGCACTACCTGCGCGAGGTGTACAACCACACGCCACACGAGAGCCTGGGAAAGCAGACCCCGTCGGAGCGCTTCCATGCGGACACAAAGGCCTTACGCTTCCCCAAAGACGACAACGAGCTCAGACGGCGCTTCATGGTCTCCATCGATCGTCGGGTTTCCAACGACCACGTGGTCTCCATCGACTCGACCTTGTACGAGCTGCCGCGAGGATACGCCACCCACCTGTGGTCCGTGCCGCGGACATAC
>JAGLWJ010000216.1 GCA_023133475.1 Phycisphaerae bacterium
TGTTGCCTCGTTGCCTCGTTGCCTCGTTGCCTCGTTGCCTCGTTGCCTTGTTGCCTCTTGCCTCTTGCCTCTTGCCTCTTGCCTCTTCACCTGCTGGGACGAACGCGGCATCAACTGTCGTTGAATTTTTAGTTCTGACACTGTACTTCCGGTCTCATAAACCACCGAATTGGTTGCTCCAGTGCTTGCAATTGGGGGGGTAATCCAGCTATTCTAGTGAATATGGAGTACGATGGCGTATTCAGACCAGCCTCGGTGGGAAAACCCGATAGATAATCGGTGTGGAAGCAAAAACTAAACGGAGGAAAATCTTAATGCAAGCGTCCAAGGCAAACTTTCAAGCGTGGGGTGGTGCACTTCTGGTGGCGGCGCTTCTTGCCGCAGTGGCTTCGAGTGCAGAGGCCTACACTTGGTTGGCAGTTACCCCCGATGCCAGGCTTGGCCTGAGCGGGGACGGAGCACCTCAGGCTGCGAGGGTCGATGTGAATCGGCACAACGATACCGGTCTGGAGGTGTCGGTCGACATCCTGGGTCTGGAACTCGCTTCTAAAACGACCCAGGCGGGGGAGTTCGTGGAGGTGCGTTGGCCTGAGGCGCCCATCGCCGGCGAGATAGGTCGGCCTGCACTGCCGGTTGTGCGCAAACTCTTCATCGCCCCGCAAGGCGCAACGGTTGATCTGGTCGTCCACGAAGGGCAGCCCTCGGTCATCAACTTGCAGGAGGTCGGCTTTGCCGCCCCGGTCATGCCGGTTCAGGCGCGGACCACAAACCTCACGGGCATCGCGAAGCAAGGGCAGTTCGATTATGACTCCGCAGCCTACGCTGTTGACGAGCTGTTGCCTACCGAGCGGGTTTCGATCACAGAGGCCGGCGTTCTGCGAGGCAAACAGCTATACCTGCTGGAAGTTCGCCCTGTGGCATATAACCCCGCCAGAGGCACGCTGACGGTGTGGCCTGACATCGAGGTCAGTATCCGTTTCCAGGGCGGCCGGTTCGATGGCAGGGGTATGGGACCCATGGCGCCGCTGAACCGCGTTCTGCTGAATCCACAACGTTCGAAGCCGATCGGTCGCAATCGCGGAGAGGGCAATTACCTGATCCTTATCCCCGAGGACTTCCACGAGAGTGCGCCGATAACACAGTTCGCCAACGCCAAAACCGCTCAGGGCTTTGACGTGACGACCCACACGGTGGCGGTTGGCACGAACATATCGACCATCAAGACATACATCGAAGGCCTGTGGGGAACCGCCGACGCCCCGGACTACCTCCTGATCGTCGGTATCGCTGCGGCTGGCGTCTGCAATGCGACATCGAATTTGATTCCGGTCTGGCTTGGTGGTGGCGACAAGCAAGGGTATACCGACCTGCCCTACGCCTGTATGGATGCGGGTGACGATTGGTATCCCGACATGGCTTACGGGCGCTGGCCTGTGGAAACGGTGGCGGAGTTGCAGAACGTTGTGGACAAGACCTTGTATGTCGAGGACGGCAACTTCGTCGATCCGAGCTTTGCGGAGCGGGCGGTCTTCATCGCCACCTCGGACACCGATAGCGGGGCGGAACCTCGGCACGACTGGATCATCGACACCTACATGACCCCGAACGACATTCAGTCCAGCAAGCTGTACGCTTTGACCTACGGTGCCGACACCGCGGACATAACCGACGCTTTCAACGCCGGAGCCTTCATGTGCGTCTACTTCGGGCACAGCGGGTATCAATACTGGACGGAGCCCTACTTCGGCTTGGACGAGGTTGATGCTCTCTCTAACGATGGGCTATATCCTTTCGTCGTGAGCTTCAGTTGCGTCATCGGCAACTTCTACTGGACACAATATACTCCCAGTCTTCACATGAAGATGCTCAGCGCCCCCAACAAGGGCGCCGTAGCGGCGTATGGCCCCGCCGTAGCCTTGCTTCCTTATTCCTGGGATGATTGGGGCAACCTCTACAAGTTTCTTTTCCAGGCCCTCTACGCCGATGGAATCCGCGAGTTGAGCCCGGCTATTCAAACGGCGATGGGCCACTTTTTGACGTTCTACGGTGCAAGCGATCCTGTCTGCCGCGATTTCTATGAGGTGTTCAACCTGCAGGGTGACCCCAGCCTGTCCCTGGTCAACCCGCCGCCGGACAACTATCTGATCGTTGCGCCTGAAGACTTCGCATCCTGCACGGCGCTGACGGACTTCGCCGGCGCTAAAACGGCACAGGGTTTCAATGTGAGCATCTACAATGTGCCGTCCGGCACGAGCAACACCACGATCAAGACTTATATCGAGAGCCTGTGGGGAACCGCCGATGCGCCGGATTACATCCTTATCGTCGGCGACACGGACGGGGCGACTTCCACATCGAGCACGATTCCGCACTTCCAGGGGGCAGCCAGCAAACATGCCGACACCGATCTGCCCTATGCGTGCATGGATGGGAGTGGGGATTGGTATCCCGACATCGCCATCGGGCGATTCTCCGTGCAAACAGAGGCTTCGTTGAAGGATGTGGTGACCAAGAGCCTGTTTGTCGAAGCCGGGAACTTCTCCGATCCTGACTACGTCAAGCGCGGCGCATTCCTGGCCAACCCCAGCACGTACGGCACAGCCGAGCCGGTGCACGACTGGGTCATCGACAACTATTTCACCCCCAACAACTATGAGGGCATCAAGCTCTACTCTGCCCAGGGTGCCGGCACCCAGGACGTGATCGATGCGGTGAACAACGGCTGCCTTTTCACTCTTTATTTTGGGCACAGTAGTTCGAGCGGATGGTGGGACCCGTCGTTCGATGGGGATGACGTTCTGTCGCTGAGCAACCTGGGGTTGTACGGTCTGGTCTTTGGTTGGTCCTGCAACACATCCCATTTCAGCTATGACGAATGTTTAGGGGAAACCTGGCTACGGGCGCCCAACAGGGGGGCGGCAGCCTACATCTCCGCCTCGGACTACATCTATTGGGGCAGCGCCGCGGCATGGGAGCCTTCCGTGGTGTTGGAGAAATCCTTCTTTGCAGCCTTCTTTGAAGATGACATCTGGGAAGTGGGGCCGGCTTGGCAAGCCGGTCTGTATCGCTTCCTGACAGAATTCGGCAACTGGGATGGGAACCCCGAGCATGCCCCGCAGCAGAATGGGGACATCATCCGCAATTTCTTTGAGGAGTTCGTGCTGCTGGGCGACCCCGCCTTGCGGTTGCCGCAACCGGACGGATTCACCCTAACCCCCGCTCCCACCTCGCTGGATACGTGCTGCCCGCCGGATTCCCAGGCCCAGTACACCATAGAAGTCGGGCAAACCGGGGACTTCGCCGAATCGGTCACCCTCACCGCCAGTGATACGCCGGTGGGGGCAACGGTCGAGTTCAGCCAGAACTCTCAAGTGCCGCCTTTCACATCCGTGCTGACTGTCGGCAATCTCGGCGCTGTCGCGACGGGGGAATACAACATCCTGATAACGGGCACCACCACATCGCTCCTGCGGGTGGCAAACGTTGAATTGAGCGTCTCAACCGCCGTCCCGAGCGGGGTGACGCTGACCAGCCCCGCGAACGGCAGCGATGACATATCCAAAACCCCAACGCTTGTCTGGGAGCCGTCGTCGCAGGCTTTGGGCTACGACATCCAGATCGCGACCGACGCCGGGTTCGGCAACGTCGTTTACGAGGTGACGGTAACCGGCACAAACCATACGGTCGGCATCAGCCTGAATTCCGCCTCGCTCTATTACTGGCACGTTCGGGCCGACAACGGCTGTGGTGACAGTGGGTTCTCCGCGCCGTTCAGCTTCACCACGCTCGAGCAGGCGGACTACTTTACCGAGGAGTTCCTCAACGATTTCGATCTGGGCAACTCCACGGTTGCGTTTATCCCCGACGGCTCGGGCGATTACTACGAGGTGTGTGGCTCCTCCTCCATCACTGCGTTTGGGACCGACCCTGCCAACCCGACCGGGTCTTTCAACCTGGTGGAAGACGGGTACGGCGAAGTTATGCTCTCGGGTGAGACGCGAGTGCATCTTTACGGTGTCAGTTACGACAAGTTCTATGTGGGCGACAACGGCTACATCACCTTCACCAGTGGTGACACTGCTTACAACGAGTCCCTGACGCATCATTTCCAGATGCCGCGAATCTCGGCACTGTTCGACGACCTGAGCGCGCCGCACGGGGGCACGATCACTTGGAAGCAAGTGGCTGACCGCATCGCCGTAACCTGGGACGGTGTGCCGGAATACACCAGCACCGGTTCCAACACCTTCCAGATCGAGATGTTCTTCGACGGCCGGATTCACATTACGTGGTTGCAAGTCAGCTCCAACGACTCGATTGTGGGCCTTTCGCCCGGAGGCGGTGTCCCGGAAGACCCGTTCCCCGAGACCAACATCTCCAGCGCACCTCCATGCACTCAGGAGTCGTCGTTCACCCTCGACGCCGACCCGCAAGCCCAGGACATCTGTGTGCCGGGCGACGCCGTTTACACCATCGACGTCGAGCAAATTCTCGGTTTCTCTGAAGCGGTCACGCTCAACGCCAACGGCGAGCCAACCGGGGCAACCGTCGACTTCAGCGTCAATTCTGTTGCGCCGCCGTTCACCTCGCTGATGACCGTCGGCAACCTCGCCGGCGCTTCGCCCGGGGACTACAACATTGCCGTTGTGGGAACAGCCACCGGAGGGATGGTGCGGTCGACGATTGTCCGGCTGGGCGTCTCGACCACTGTGCCGGGCCAGGTGATGCTGAGTGATCCGCCCACAGGCGACACAGGCGTGTCACTAAGCCCCGCGCTAAGCTGGCATGCGCCGTCGCAGGCGCTCGGCTACGACCTTCATGTGGCCACCGACGCCAACTTTGACAACGTCGTGTACAGTGTCAAGGAGACGGGAACAGTGCACGTGCTCGGCATCGAGCTGAAGCCGAGAACGCTTTACTACTGGCACGTCCAGGCCAACAACGGCTGTGGTTCCGGCGAATTCTCCGACCCGTTCAGTTTCAGAACGGTGAACATGATACTTCCAGCCTCTTACGACATGCTCAACGGCGAGGGCGGCACGTACACCTACTATGATGATGCCTACGACGGCAAGGGGGATAACACCGTCGCGCTGGAGCCGCTCAGTGGGGGGCTGGGTGATCTGACCGACGGTGTGATTGCCACGGAACACTGGGGTGTGACTTCAGGCCCTTATGTCGGGTGGCAAAGCATCGATCCCACCATCACGTTCCACTTTGCCGAGACTGCCACCATCGAAGAGGTCATCCTTCATCTGGATGATTCCGGAGGTGGTGGCGGTGTCGTCCCTCCCGACGACGTAACCATCACCGTGGGTGAAGACACGCTGGTGTTCCCCGTCACCGACCCGCCGGGCGACGAACCGTTCGCGTTCACCTGTGCCGACCTGGGCATGACCGGCGACACCCTCGAGCTCACCATTGCCGACTACAGCGCCGGTGCGTACATGATGCTGAGTGAGGTCCAGTTCAAGATCGCCCCTTACAGCGGGGCCTGTTGTGTCGGGGAGACTTGCACGGTTGTGACCGAGGACGAGTGCCTGGCACAGGGTGGCGAGTACTGTGGCGATCAGACTGAATGCAACCCGAACCCCTGTGCGTTCCACGAGTCTGCCTGTTTGATTATCAGTGAGATTGTCTACGGGGTTGAGAGCGGGGGATGCCCGCGATGGATCGAGATCACCAACCCCGGGCTGACCGATTTCTCGTTTATCGAGGGTGGGATTATTGTCCAGATGGACGACGGTAGTGATGTGGTGGTTGACGCCGATCTTTCGGGTGTCACGATTGCTGCCGGTGAGTCTTATGTGCTCAACTCGAATCACCACGGGGTTTGCACTGGTGCATTCCGTGCGATTTACGGCTTTGATCCCGATTCCAGCACCGAAGCCGACTTCGGCGACGGGAATGATCGTTACATCCTCACCGACACTGACGACGGATCGAACCTGCTCGACATCTATGGCGAGTTCGGTGTCAACGGCACGGGGCAAGCCTGGGAGTACACTAACGGATTCTCCTATTGCCTGCCCGCGTATAACTCGGGCAACCGCGGCGACTTCGTCGCCGGCGAGTGGTTCTTCGGCGGTGTGGGCAGCCTGACCGGGGACAACCCCATCCAAATCCTGTTGGACAACACATCCCCGGGCACGCACACATACGACCAGGACTGCATGGTGCTGCCTGGCGACTTGGATCGGGATGGCGATGTGGACCTGCGGGACTTTGCCGAGTTCCAGTCCTGCTTCGATCAGTCGGCTATTGGCGAGTGTCAACCCGCTAACATGGCGGGGGGGCTCAGGGTTGATTTGGACGATTTGGCGTTATTTATTGCAGCCCTTGGCGGGCCTCAGTAGGTTTACCCCCCGCTTTTTGATGCCACCAAATCGGTAGCACAGGCGGGTGCCCCATCCCGTTTCGTTGGGCCTGGAGGGCCGGCGAACGGGGTGGGGCACCCGCATTCGTGTCCCCCACCGCTAAAGCGATGGGCCACCCCCAAAACAGCTACCAGGCAGGCTGGAAGCCTGCGCTACGACT
>JAGLWJ010000217.1 GCA_023133475.1 Phycisphaerae bacterium
GTTGTCGACAAAATGTCGACAACTCGACGCCGGAGGACTCCTTCTCGCGGCGTTTCATGCGGTACCAGTAATCACGCGGATTGGGGCTGTCGGTAAGGGCGCCGATGATGTCCACAACGGAGAAGAACCACTCCTCGTCCACCCATTTGCGACGAATCTGCTTCGCGCCAAAAACGATGATCTTGCTCTGCGGCTCAGTGGGGAGCTTTTCGCTCATTGTGACTTTCTTCCGGAAAGAGACGCGCGGATCGTATTCTGTGCGTCCCACGGGTCTGTGATTTCGATGAACGCCCAGCGGCCCCAGGTACCGGCGTTGTTGACGGCCGGAACCCACAGCGTACGGGCAGTCGTAACTTTGGCCCGTTTGAGCTTGCCCTGCTTGCCGTCCTTCTGCCCGGTGACCTCGACGATCAGATTCAGCGGGTCTTCCTTGTCGTGGCCGTCGTCGAGGCGGACGATAAAGTCAGGCATGTAGTTCTTGTGGTTGCCGCCCGCCGTATAAGGAATCAGGAAGTGGAGGTTGTGGTTCTTCACGTAGCAGAGGACTTCGTCCATGTTCTCCAGCGCCTCGGCCATCTTCTGTTCCCACGATTCGGTGTCGGCGACGACGTGCGACACGTGGCACTTCTTCGCGTCGGTCCTGTAGACGAGCCGGGTCGTATCAAAGTCCACGTAGCGGGTTGAGCCGATCGTGTCGTAGGGCTTGGGAATCGGTAGCAGCCGCTTGGCTTCCGGATCACCGTCCACGATGGCCTTGTAGATGCGGTCGGCGGCGTCGTGGGCGTTTTCGACGAGCAATAACAACTGCGGAAAGGTGTTATCCTTGAGGACCAGGCACTCATCCAGCCAGCTCCGCGTGATTGCCAGCAAGTCGGGGAAGAGCCATGGTTTGACGTTCTGGTCGTTGTCGCGGAAGTAGTGTTCCAGCACGCGCCGCGCCACTATGAACGCCACTTCCTGTTTGCGATGCTTCTTGAGATCGTCGAGCGTGTGGATACTCGATTCTCCGACGATCGGAGCGTTCTCCACTTTGGTCGGGATGCTGGCTGTGGTGAGCGCGAGCTTGGAATCGTCGGTGAAAACATGCTTGAGCCGCTCGGCCGGTAGTTCGTAGCGGTAGCCGTCGATGCGCGGAAAGGTGATCTCGCACTCGATACGCTCTTCCAATGCGCGAACGCGCGTCGGCGTCGGGCCAGGCTTGGGATCGGATGAACCGGCCGAGGGGATGAACGAGAACGGCACGCCGTAGACTTCGGCGTACTCCACCCGGAACGCCTCGAACTCAACCGTCCTGCCGTTGATCTTGCGCTGTTGCTGCTCGGCGCTGTAGCTCATGCGTCGCAGGCCGCGACCAACAACCTGCTCGCAAAGAAGTTGTGTGCCGAAAGCGCGGACGCCGAGGATGTGCGTCACGGTATTGGCGTCCCACCCCTCGGTGAGCATAGACACGGACACGACGCACTTGATGTTCTCACCGAGCTTGCCCGGTTTGCCGACGGTGTTGAGGACTTCGCGCAACAGGTCTTCATCCGTTAGCTTGTCGGGGTCACGGTCCGGGAAGCGCCGTCGGTACTCGTGCTTGAACTCCGCGATCTCCCTCGCGGCGATCTGCTTGAAGTCCTTGCTCATGGCCTCGCCCGATTCCAATTGTGCGGAATCGACGAGGATACTGTTCGGTCGATCTGAGAAGCGGTTTCCAGTCGGTCCCTGCTCAACGTTGCTGAAGATCGGGAGCTTGCCCGGCACGGCGACCGTGCCGCCGTCGGGAAGTTCTTTCTCCCACCCGGCGATGTGGTCGTAGACCATCTTCGAGACGTTGCAGTTGTTGCAGACGACGATGAAGACAGGCGGTGTCAGACCGTTGGCCTGCGCTTCGTCGTTGTCGAGCCAGCGCTGATACGATTTCGCGTAGTTGGCGTAGAGGCTTTGAAGAGCGCCTTCGAGGGCAACAGGCAGGTTAGGTTCGCCGGATATGGCCTGCGTCTTGCGACCCTTCTTTGGCAGGTCGTCTCGGATGCGGAGCCAGAGGTCGCGGTACGTGGGCTGCTCGCCGTCCATCGTGTTGTCGGCGACCGGAACACGCGGCACCTTCACGATGCCGCACTCGATGGCGTCGATCAGCGAGAAGTCGGAGACGACCCACGAAAACAGGGTGCCCTCGGAGTAGCCGGAGCCGCGCAAGAAGAAGGGGGTGGCCGACAGGTCGTAGACCATCTTGATGCCGACCTTACGCTGGACCGCTTCAAGACCGCTGATCCAGATTCGGGCGTCCTTGTTGCGGGTCTCCGCCTCCTTGCGCTCGTCACCAATGAGCTTCTCATCCTCGTCGCCAACTCGGCGGCGGTAGCAGTGGTGGGCTTCATCGTTGATGACGATGATGTTCTTTTTCGTGCCGAGGCCGCGGCAGACGCGGCGCACCATTTCCCCCTCGGTCTCGGTGAACGCCGACGCCTCTCCTTGCCTGGTGTTGCCGAGGATATCCTTGGTGAGCTTGCCCGCCTTGACCTTCTCTCGCCGCTTGAAAGCGTGGAAGTTGGTAATGACGATCTTGGCCTGGCCGATCTGCCCCATGAGGTCGGACGGGACGACATCCATCGCGCGGTAGTAGTTGCCGGGGTCACTTGGGAGCAGCACTCGGAGCCGGTCGCGGATCGTGATGCCCGGCGTGACGATGAGGAAGGTGTCCGTGAAGCGCGTGTCCCTTGGGTTGGCAATCTTGTTGAGCGTGTGCCACGCGATGAACATGGCCATCACGACCGTCTTGCCGCTGCCGGTTGCCATCTTCGATGCGATACGAAGCAAACCGGGATTCGCGTCTTCGTTGAAGCTCCGGATGTCGTTCTCGATCCATGTGTGGCCGTACTTCTTGGCGACCTCGGTGATGTAGATGATGGTTTCGAGGGCCTCGATCTGGCAGAAGAATAGCCGCCTTGCCCGGTCGTCGCGCTGCCAATAGTCGAGGAGGCGGGCTGAGGGGCGGGTCAGGTCATCGGTGTACCGGCCTTCGCGCCAAGTCCTGATGCTCTGGCGGATAGCGTTGACCGTGACGTTTTCCTCGATCCGATCCTCGGTCCAGCCGTCGAAGGTCTGCTGCTGGTCCTTGCCCTTCTTCCGGGGCTTGGGAATCGGGATGAAGTAGCAACTGATTCGCCGGGCTTCCTCGATCTGATCCGTGATCCCCTCGTCGTCAAATCTGAAATGGCGATTCGGCTCCGCGAAGGGCGAGTTCAGGATCGGATTCTTGATGATTACTTGGCTCATCCCTGCTCCAGCCTCTACTACGGGCCAGAACTGGCCCTGATTCGGAGGCAAACGCGACCGGCGGGTCTCCGGTAAACGTAGATTATGCAGCGTAACCAGCGTGCCGACAAGGGCGGATCGTGTGCGAGGGTGACGGTGGCATTGAACGCGCTGTGCCGATTCGCTTCGGACAACGATCGTCTGGAGGGGCTGCGGTACGACAGCAGGCTGGTGTCGGACGAGACGCTCCGCTCCGACGGCTGGACCGTAGCGTCGCCGAGACTGCCGTGCATGTCGCCACTTCTTCATCTTCACCACAGGTGAATTTTCGGGTAGGATGTCCTGCCGTTCTTTGTGACGGGAATCGTCGTGTATTTGCGCCCGTCGAAGCTATCGGTCTTGAGGCGTATGCGAGGTCGTCCCATGTCGCTGATCTTGGTTGAGCGAGGCTGCGAGCCAGCTATCGGCATGGATCGGCGACGGGTGGAGTATTCTCCCAAATCGCAGAATCGCCGTGTCCGGCAGCTTGCGGGAAGGAGCGTAAATCATTACGCTACATGACGAAAAGGACATTCAGCGCTCGTAGCTCAGTCGGATAGAGCACCGGTTTCCTAAACCGGGGGTCGCAGGTTCGAGTCCTGCCGGGCGCAGTCTCGCGGCGGGTGAAACCCGCCCTACACTGCCGATCTTGGCGTTGTGTTCATTTCGGTTCTATCTGCCCAATTCCGTCTGAAGCATCACACATCGCGATTGGGAATGTTGCGACCAACCAGGCCGCGTTCAAGACCTTTTCACGCGACGCAGTCGCACGATCAGGCGTATCTGGTTAGACTCTGAGCACCATGGTTGTGGTCATGCTGATCGCTTTCGTTGCGGCGTTTCTGGCCTCAGTGGCGGCCACCTTCGTGGTGCGCGGTTGGGCGCGAGGCCGGGGTTTTGTGGATCGCCCGGGAGGGCACAAAGGGCATGCCCGTCCCATCGCCCTGGGCGGCGGGATAGCCATTACCGCCTGCATCTGCCTGCCGCTGGTCGCCGTTACGCTTCTCGCCCACTTCGCGGCTCGGAGCGGAGGGTTCGATTGGCTGCCGCAAATCTTCACTACCCATCAGGAGGGTATCGCCGCCAAGTTGCCGGAGGTGATGGCGATCGTCGCCGGTGCACTGGTGCTCCATATTCTGGGTTTGGTGGATGACGTCAAAGCCCTGGGCTTTCTGCCGAAGCTGGTGGTGCAGTTTGGGGTTGCGGTGGTGGTTGTGTGGGTTTTCGGCATTCGTGCCGGCGAGGCCCTCGGAGCCACTGCCTCGATCACGCTCACCGTGCTGTGGATCGTGCTGATCACCAATGCCTTCAACTTCCTCGATAATATGGACGGGTTAAGTGCCGGAGTGGCAGCGATCACCGGAGCGATCTTCGCAGCCTCAGCCCTGCGTAGCGGGCAGGTTTTCGTCCCCGCCTTGGCCTTCATCTTCGTGGGGACACTGGTTGGCTTTTTAGTGTTCAACACCTGGCCTGCCAGCATTTTCATGGGCGATGCCGGTAGCATGGTGGTCGGATACTTTATGGCTGTCCTCACCGTCCTGACTACTTACTACAACCCGGAGCAGGACCTCCAGCCGACCGGAGTGCTGGTGCCGCTGGCGGTATTGGCTGTTCCTCTCTACGACGTGGTCAGCGTGTGCTGGCACCGCATCCGGGCCGGGGACAGCCCTTTCCGCGGCGACCACCGCCACTTCTCTCACCGCCTGGCCCAAAAGGGGATGAGCCCGCCTGCGGCGGTGCGAACCATTTATCTGGCTACCGCCGCCACCGGGTTGTCAGCCATCCTGCTCCCCCAGGCTGACCGTATCGGGGCGGTCATCGCCTTTGCCCAGTGCCTGTGCATCGTGCTGATCATCGCCGTCCTGGAGCATGCCGGCAGAGTCAAGTAGGGCGGTCTTGTATCCTGGTGCCGTTTGTGTATCCTCTCGTTGTCTGCCGTGCGTACGCCTCGTTTCGGAGTTTGCGCCGGATTGCTGGTTTCATGCACCCGGGGCTGGCCGAAGCATGAGCGATGTCAAGCTATCCAACCCAAAAAAGCCGCAAGAACTGAACCTCCAAAAACTTGCTCTTGAGGCGGTGTCGATGGAGGAGCGAGCATACAACGACATCTATCAAATGCTGCGGGGGCCGTTCAGTGGATTTTTTCTGAAGCGCGTTGGCGGTGACGCCGATTCAGCCGAGGAGCTTGCCGGCCAAACCTTGGCTGAGGCACTACAGGCTTTACGTGATGGCAAGTACAAGCCCCACCAGGCGAAGTTCGTGACGTTCGCCTATGGTGTGGCCCACAACGTGTGGCGCCGATACGTTTACCCGAGACCCAACCGCGAAGTGCCGTTTTCCGCGTTGAGCAAAGAGGGACTGGCACAGATCAAGGAGTCTCTGATGTCAACTGACGGTTTCCTGCCGCCTTTGGAGGAAATTGAAGCCATGCAAGACTGTTTGAGAGCCGAAGACACGCCCCTTAATCTGACACCGGAGGAACGTTTCGTCATTATCGGACGGGCGAACGGCGAAACATTCAGAGAGTTAGCCAAAAAGCAACGCTGTGCACTCAGCACCGTTCACGATCGGAATCGGTGCGGAATCGAGAAACTTCGAAAGGGCATGGCGAAAAAGGGGTATCGCTGAGGTTTTACTCGAACGGAACGGCTTCTCACGCGAATACATAGTAGAGTTATAGGCAGTGTCAGCCGGAAGTGTTGTATGGAAGAGAAAAGGATTTCCAAGTTGATTAGGGCGGCGACGGAAGTCGACGAGCTTGAAGCTGCCCTCACCGGTGGTGTTGATACTCGGGAGTCCGCGTCAGTCGACACGAAACGGGTGGTTCGCTGGTGGATTGTCGGCGTTCCGATAACAGCCGTTGCAGCCGTTCTTGTCTGGGTTCTCCTCCTGCCGCCGACTTTGCTTATCAATGAACTCGCGGTCCGTCCGCCCCCGACGGTCCGGGGGCCTGACGCCGGGTGGTTTCTGATCGATCTCTCGCTCAATCGGGCTGCCTACATTCGTGTGGTGCTCATCGATCAGCGTCACGAGCCGTGGATCATGCTGCTTGATGACGAGCAGACTGCCTATGTCAGACGAATCGACAATACCGCCTCCATCCGGTCGAATCGTGAACCAAAGCCTGATGATCCCAGGGGGGCAGTCAAAGCAATAGTCGTGATGGTCATCGCTTCGTTGGGGCCGACACCGTCGGCGGACGAACTGCTTGAAACCATTTCGGATCCCGTCGTGCCGTCGGAGGCTAACAAGCAAACGCTGCTACGCGAACTCGAGCGGATCAGTGCTGATTTGCGAGCGCGATTCGATTGTGCAGTCCGGTTTGAAGCTATTGGGCAACCGGAATGAACTTGTAGGTCGGGTCCGCAGACCCGACGTTCGGGATTCCCAACGGCACTGCTGGGGGATGTCGGGTCTGCGGACCCGACCTACAGAGGCTGATGTCAACACGCTACCACGACCCTAATAACGCGCCAATAAGTAAGCCTGACCCCCTTTCCTCCCCCCTTTCCTCCCCATGTGGCGGGATGTCAAGGGAAGTCAGGATCAAGAGTTGTCCTAGTGGTCAGTTAAGCTAGTATTTCCGGGTAGATGTTTTGCTTCGGGGGAATGCACCAACATTCACTTTGACAGGGCTTGATGACGTTTTTTTTAGAACGTTACGAACCGTGCCGTAGGATATCGAATCGACGATTTTCAACTCGACCATTTTGGCAGCCAACAGACGCAACGTCCATTTGCTTCGCCCCGCCGGCGCCTCACTGCATGCAATGGCCACCAATTTCGCTTCCGCCCGTCCGTCGAGTTTTCGCGGCTTGTAGGCTTTGTGCCTGGCCCGTTCGACAGCAGCATCCAAGCCATGCTCGACAAAGCGGCGACGGATGTTTTCCACGGTGGTGACGTGACAGTGGAAGGTCATGGCAATGTCGGTGTCTTTCCCGCCCGGCCCATCGGGCCCCTGGTCGGCAGTGAGCAGAACATGAGCGTGTTTGATTCTGTACGCCGCCGCTTTGCCTTTTCTCACCATTGCCTGGAGTTTGGAACGCTCTTCACTTGTCAACTCGACGGTATACTTCTTGTTCATGGTTGGCCTCCCTGCCGGATATAAGGAAGAATGGTTGCCATTTCCCTCTATCGGTAAATCAGCCGTAAACCATGAATCGTTATTTTAACCGATCACTACTCTGCTTGTGGGTGTCGTTAACCTGGATCGCCGATCAGGATGAAGCCCGTCCAGAAGTACGGATGGGAAAAATCAAGTTTGCAGTCGCCTTCGATCATCTTGATTGGGCTTCCTTTCCCTCCACGAGAACCTACGGACGAGAACATCGACCTCTTTCGGGGTGAGTGACCGTAACCACCGCTTCGCCTCACTTACCCCAGGGTGGCCAGCCGGGGCGGAGCCGGTGGATGCGACGATGGGTACACAAGAACCATCTCATATATCTGAGACAGCTTCTCAAACAAGGCATGCACGCGAATCTTTTGGTCCGTCCAATGAAACATCGGCATCCACCGCAAGTAATCCCAATCGTTCATGGTGCGAAAAGTGTCCTCGATCTCGGATTGGCTGTGATAGGCATCGATGATCACTTCTGTGCTCCAATCGGGCATTGTTTCGCGCAAGGTGTCCGATTTCCTCAAGCGCCGCGGCGGTGGGGACCTGGTGGGGCCACCCGCCCGTTGTTGTGCCCGCCGAAAAGTTCTACCGCGCCACCCAAGAGCATCAGTCCGTCGGGAACTGCAGCCGAAATCGAATAGCGACACCATGGCGTATTCATGTCACTCCTCCGGCCACGGACAGAGGCACACGATCTGGGGTCAGTCGGCGCCTGCGTCTGCCGGCGGCGGAGGAAACCAAGTGCGGATTACGTGGTCGTAGTGGTCTTTCCACTGCTCGCGCTGCTGCTCGTCCAAAACGGCAGCGATTTCGTCGTGGGCGGCGTCGAGCACGGAGCGGACCTGTGGAAAGACCTCTCGCCGGATCCGCTCGAGTTCACGATGTCGCCGCAGAAGAATAGACCGAACCTGCTCGAACTGGGCGTCCGTCAGATCCAACCGGCTTCGCAGCCGACCCGCAACATGTTCGGCCACCTCATCCGGGTGCGTATGGATGTGTTGCACAAGGTGTTTCAGAAACACTACGGTGACCGCGCTGCCCGTGATCGCCCCTGCAACGAAGATCACCAGTGCAAACAGGCCGTGAAGCAATCGGCGTCTTCGACGTTTCACTCCTGGCAGCCTGGGGGGTGAGGAATCAACAGAACCGCCCGTTTGCCCGTTTGGTACAGTGCTCATTGCATCACCATCATGAAAGGCCTGAGAAAACTGGCGAGCGGGTCCGTGTATGCCCACCATGCGGACACGCCCAGCGGCACGGCGACGGCGGCTACGGCGCAGGAAGCAGCCGAGCAAAAGGCGAGGACGGGATCCACGCCGCCGCCTCGAGCCTGCACGCGTATTGCCGACAGAGTGGCATCCACGACGTCAACGGCTGGAACCGCCCCCCCCGCATCCGGCAGTCGCCGTAAAGCATCGATTTCCTTCATGATACCTGCTCCCGATCAGGCCAGGCTTCCTCCAGAAGCCGGCGAAGCTTCGTGCGTGCTCGAAACGACTGGATCTTGACCATGGCCTGACTCCACCCTGTCAAAGTGGCTGTCTCTGCCACGGATCGCTCCTCCAGGTAACGCAACATGAGAACAAGTCGATCCCGGGGTGGCAACCGTCCGAGCGCGTCCTGCACGTTGCGGACGCGGCTTTGCTCCAATTGCGAATCGTCACTGGCTGCACCGTCCCACTCCTGCAAGTCAGTCTGGCGTCGGTCGGCTTCCCGCCGCTTTCTCTTCCAGTACTGGTAGCCCACGCGCGTGGCGATGCGGTGAAGCCAGCCCTCAAACACATTCGACTCACGATACCGCGGCAGGCTGAAATAGGCTTGGACGAAGACATCCTGAACCAACTCCTCAAGCTGCTGCCGGTCCTGCGTGAACCGCCACATCCAGGACGCTACCTGATCCTGATATCGGCGAATGATCCGCGCAAACGCGTCGCCGTCGCCGTCCGCCGCAAGCCGCAAATCCATCGGCACCGTTTGCTCCACAGTCCCATTATAGGCCAATCCCGGTGCCGGCAACCGCGCCGGCCAGCGGGAATCCCGCTGACCGACGCGGTATCGTCCAGAATCAGGGTGGATACTTGCTCAGGCGACCGGCTAGTCCTGTTTGCCGCCGGCCCGGTTCAGGTGCGCGTCGATCATGCGATCGTGATCCGCGTGGAAGTCCTGCAAAACCTTGATCTGATCCTCCGTCAGGATTGGACGAATCCGCTCCTTGATGTTCGCAGCCAAGACGGCTACGTCGCCGAGCGCCGCCCCGAACTCTGTCGCCGCCGTGCGGATGGCCTGTTCGTCGATTTTGTCGGCCGCCACGGCTTTGTGCAACGTGCTGTGCTTGTCGAAGAGCGGACGCAAGACCGCGACGATGGCCTGCTGGTCCGACTCGAGCACGGCGTGGATCTGGTCCTTCTGCTCGTCCGTCAGGTTGAGTTCGCCGAACAGCATCATCACACGGCCCGCCTTGGCGGCGAGGAGCTGGTGCAAGGGGCCGTTATCGTCGGCTCCATTTCCGTGGTGACCCCATCCCGCACCGTGTTTCCACCGGCCGTGCGGATCGTGAAGCGCGTTGGCTGTCACCGCGATCGCGCACACACTCAGAACACCCACCAACGCCACTGAGATGATCTTCTTCATTTCAACGCTCCTTAAAGTAGTGGTCCATGTCCGCTTAAAACGAACATACGTGTCGTCTTGGCCTACGACACCCGGAACATGGCCACAGCCCGCGCGTTGGTTACATGTGATATGTGTTTTCGTGTCAGTCAGGTAGGTCGGGTCCGCAGACCCGACGCTACACTACTCGGTTTTTTGTGCATTCCCGCAGTTGCGCGGACTCCCGGGCGGCGACTGGAACCATAACGGCGACCAAAGACCGCGAACGAACGGCTCCGCAGCCGGCAGAGTAGCTATGGTCGGCCCGTCGCATCTGCTATACTCAGTGACATAATGGCTGGGGTAGTGGACATCACGGATGCACAGGTGGCGTCTTCGGTGGGCGGATCGAAGCCGGATACAGACCTCGTTCTGCGAACGATTGAGCCGCTGGTCCGATTGATGGTCGTTGCCCGGCTGAGCGCGACCTCGGCGCAGTATCACGCGGTCGAAGAGATCACCCAATTGGCCATGATTGGTTTGGGCAAGGGGCTCTCTCGCCTGGAGAAACAGACGGTGGCGGGGATCAAGGCTTTCGCCTCGGGCATTGTTTCGCGCAAGGTGTCCGATTTCCTCAAGCGCCGCGGCGGTGGGGACCTGGTGGGGCCGCCCGTATGTTCGTTGGATTCCACAGTAACAGCCATCTCGGGGGCGAGCCCGCTGTGGCAATTCCTGTCTGCCGACGGGACTTCGCCGTCCAGCGCAGCCGATCGGACAGGCCGCTTCGCCCAGTTGCTCGAAGAGCTGGGCAAACTGAAACCCGAGTATCGCGAGGTCATCACCTTGGCCTTTTTCGATCAACTTGCAACTCGCGAAATTGCCGAGCGTCTGGGTATCTCACGCCCGGCAGCCTCCATGCAACTCATCCGCGCCGTCAAGACGTTGCGGCGGAACATGACCGGCTCCAGCCGGATCGGGGGGCAGGATGAACAGAGAACCTGACGAATCCCCCGCCGAATTCGCCGACCGTGTGGACCAGGCCCTGGAGGAGCTTTGGCGTGGCGGTAGCGCCCAGTTCTCCAGCTTGCTGGACGAAGAGGGCTCCGCCGGGATCAACGTCGGCGAGATTTTTGGGGTCATCGGAATCCAGGGGCAGGCCGATGCCGAATTCGGCCCCGGAACCCGGATCGCTCAATATGAAATCATCCGCGAGATCGGGCGCGGCGGCATGGGCGTGGTCTACGAAGCCCAACAGCAGCATCCTTCTCGCCGGGTAGCGTTGAAGGTCATCCGCGAACAGGGGCCGGTCGATGCTTTGCACGTCAAGCTGTTTCAGCGTGAGGTCAATACTCTCGCACGCCTCAAGCACCCGGGCATCGCTGCCATCTACGACGCCGGGCGAACCGAAAACGGGCGGCACTTCTTTGCCATGGAACTGATCCCCGGCGAGAACTTGCTGGACTATGCCAATGCCCGCGCAACCGACAGCCTTCGCCGGCCGCTCGGCACTCGGGAACGTCTTGACCTGTTCTGCAAAATCTCTGATGCCGTCAACTACGCCCACCAGCGCGGGGTGATCCACCGCGACCTGAAACCGTCCAACGTGTTGGTCGGCGACGAAAGCGGTTCGCGCGATGCGGCTGGTTCGAGCGCGTCGGCGGGATTCTCCTCCCTGGGAAGCCAGGTCAAAGTGCTCGACTTCGGCCTGGCCCACATAACTGACGCCGATGCCGACCAGACCACACTGCTGACCGAAACGGGAAGAATTGTCGGCACGCTCTCCTACATGAGCCCGGAGCAGGCCCGTGGCGACGCTGACGCGATCGACCTGCGCAGCGACGTCTACGCCCTGGGGGTCATACTTTACGAGTTGCTGACCGGGCAGCTTCCCTACGAGATCAATCGGGCGGCGCCGCACCAGGCTTTGCGCACCATCTGCGAAGACGCCCCGCACAAGCCGAGCATGATCAACCATGCCCTCCGGGGAGACCTCGAGACCATCATGCTCAAGGCCCTCGAAAAGGGGCCGGATCGCCGGTATCAAAACGCCGCCGCCCTGGCTGACGACATCCGCCGGCAACTCAGTGGGCAGCCGATTCTCGCCCGCCCACCCAGCGCAGCCTACCAGATTCGCAAGCTGGTGACTCGCCACAAGATTCCGGCTGGTTTGCTCGGGCTGCTCGCTGCCGCGGTGGTTGCCTTCGCCGTGATTACGGCGGTGCAGGCTGACCGTCTTGCCAGGCAGCGCGACCGGGCCCGGCTTGCCCAACAGAGCGAAACCCAGGCCCGCGCCGAAGCCGAACAAGCCCGCGACCAAGCCCAGACCGAAGCCGAAAAGGCCAGGCAAATCCAATCCTTCCTTCAGGATATGCTCGCCTCGGTCGATCCGGGAACCGCTCAAGGGCGTGACGTGGGGTTGCTGAAGGACTTGCTGGCTGACGCCGCCCGGCGCGTCGAGACGGACCTGTTCGACCAGCCCGAAGTGGCTGCCGCCGTGCGCACCACCATCGGCAGGACCTATGCCGGGCTAGGGCTTTACGACGAAGCGGAACCGCACTTGCGGGCTGCGTTGCAGTTCTGCGAAGCGCACTATGGAGAGCACGATCTGATGGTCGCTCCCGCGTTGGACAACGTGGGCCTTATGCTCACCCGCCGGGGTGCCTA
Source organism: Phycisphaerae bacterium (assembly GCA_023133475.1). Lineage (GTDB taxonomy): Bacteria > Planctomycetota > Phycisphaerae > UBA1845 > UBA1845 > JAAEQG01. The sequence continues at coordinate 12,653 of JAGLWJ010000217.1, forward strand.
TGCCGAGGCGGAGGCCCTCCTCCGCCGCGCCTTGGGCATCCGCACCCGGCAACTGGATGAAGACCACGTCGATCTGGCGCTGAGCTACAACCATCTGGGGATATTGCTGGGGTATGTGCACAGGTACGATGAAGCTGAAGAACTGCTCCGCGAAGCCGTCGAAATTCGCCGTCGTGAACTGGGGCCAGGCGATCACCTCACCGCCAGGAGTGTAGGCGATCTCGCCTGGCTGCTCGGGCGCCGGGAAGACCTTGACGCAGCGGCTCCCCTGTTCCGCGAAGCCCTGGAAACAGCCCGCCGCCTCTACGGGGACGAGCATCCCGATACCGCGATGTGCCTTAACAACCTGGCCGGCGTGCTGAAGAAGATGGGCAAATATGCCGAGGCGGCGGAACTCTTCGGCGAATCGTTGGCCATCCAGCGCCGGGTATTGGGTGAAGATCATCCCGATCTGGCGGAAGGGCTGATAGCGTGGGGCGATCTGCTCAGGCGACAGGGCAAATATGCCCAGGCTGAGCCGCTGTTTCGCGAAGCCGTCAACATCCAACGAAAACACCTTGGCGAGGAGAACGACTTCTATGCGGCAGCCATCGGTCATCTGGCCGGCATCAGAATCAAACAGGGCGATTACGCCACGGGCGAATCGCTCTACCGCCGCGCGCTGGAGATTTACCGCAAGATCCACGGCGACCGGCACATGACCGTACTGGTTTGCCGGAATGGTCTGGGGACCATATTCGTGCGAACCCAACGCTACACCGAAGCTGAAGCGATGTTTCGCGAGGTGTTGGAACTCTTCCGCGAACTCCACGGGAACAATCATCCGGGGGTGGCGGTCTTTACCAGCAATTTAGCTTCGGTGTTGACGCACTTGGGCGAATTCGACGAAGCCGAAACGTTGTTCCGCGAGGTGTTGGCCTTTCGTCGCGAGTTCTACGGCGCGGAGCATCCCAAAGTGGCTGCCACCTGCTACACCCTGGCAGGTGTGCTCCTGGACCAGAATGAACTCACCGAGGCGGAGGCGTTGCTGCGGCAGGCCCTTGCCGTTCAACGGAAAATCGAAGGCAACAGTCATCCGAATGTGGGAAAGACCCTGACGAGACTGGGCGCGCTGTTGGTGGCCAAGGGTGATACTGCCGCTGCCGCGTCGGTCTACCGGGAAGCCGACGACATCCACGCCCAAGCGTTGCCCGAAGAACATCCCCGCCCAGAGCCGTGAACGAACGCCGGATGCCGTGTCGAACTCCGGGTAGAGCCGCGAGAGGGCAATCGTTTCCACTAATGACACCTTCCCCAATCAATGGGCAAAATCGCTCACATCGACATCCGTGACACTGTTTGCATCCACGGCACCCTCTACGGCACTCTCCGCGGCTGGTCGGGTGGGGCGGGCCGCCGGCAGACGTTTAGCCTCGAGAACAATCCAATAGCCGAAACATGCCGGTTCGCTTTCAAGGTCGATGTTGATCTCCGAAGGAAACGCATCACCCGGAGGCGGGTTCTCAACAAGACCGCTGGACAAGTGGGCCTCTTCGTCGTGGATGTAAAGATCGAGTGTCAGGATATGCCACCTGCTGCCGTCCGGGGCAGACCATTTGTCATAGTAGCCGTCACCCGTGATCTCCATCTCCTCACCATCGAAGGTGACGAGCCAATCCTGGACGGTCACATCGAAGGCTTGGTGGCCCGGCGGAACATGATGGGTCGGCGTCAAAGTGAGGCTGCCCGTAAACTCCGACGCGCCACGCATCGGGCACATACACCCGTAATGCATGCCCACGCTCCCCATACACCCCTGCGCAAATATGCTGTCGACACAAAGCGTATAGCTTGTCTCTTCCATCCCCCGTGCTTTACTGCCCGTGTCGGCGACCGTGCTGCTGCCCGTGGCCACATCGGGGGGCGCCGCCACTCCCAGACACGCAAAACCGATCAACCCGACTGTAGCACTTACCTTCTGCCTCATTCTCATTGCCTGTCCTCCAAAACGGAAAGAATATACGTTAAGCACCGACCGGCGACACCACGAGCCCCGGCCTGCTTTCATGCCAAAATGCAGACCCGCACATTTGTTATTATACGACGTGATTTTGTGTCTGTCACCCACACTTGTCGTGGTTTACAAGTTCTTACCGTGCATTAAGCTGGAAGAAAAAGTGGAAGAAAAAGGGGTCGGGAATCTTTATTTAGCTCAACACTCGCTCGAACGCCTCGTAGTCAGCGCCCTTCTCAAATAGTGCGCCTCGCCCCCGCCCGGTTCAGAACGTGATGCGCCGGCCCACCATGGCCATACGAGGTCGTCGCGGCATGACCAGAGACTACCACAGCCTGCATGCCGCGCTAATAAGATTCCCGACCCCTTTTCTGATTCCAACGCAGGTGAAACAAGTTTGTCCGTGCCACCCTTGGGCTTGTCGGGAGCACCCGGCGGCCGCAAGATCGGCTGACGCCGCCGAGGTCGCATCGAGTGTCGCAGGCTGAAGCCCCGTGGGCCTGAGCCGGAATCGCTTCCGGCAACAAGGCCGTGTCACCAAGTGAGCCGCCGCTCGAATGCGACATGGTGGGCTTCGTGCACCTGGCACGTGGCTAGTTGAACTGAAGCAGTGTATGGAAGATCGACACACGCCTGCCTACGCAGGGACGATCGTGATTTGAACGGTATGTGTGATCCAGGCCGTCCACGATTCCAACGCTGCTGAATTGCCCATGTTCCGGCATACTGTAACAACTCGGGTCTTTCCGGAGTTCGGCCTCGATTCTGTCGGCCCATCGTGGCGGTGTCTCGGATTGCACGTATCCCAGCATTCCTGCTTGATCGTCGTCTCGTGCGTACGCCCCGGAAAGGAAACAGCCCATTCCTTTGGCACCCAAGTATATACTTACGGGGTGCGTTTTTCCTAATCGCTTCGCTTCGAAGGAGAATCGCGGCCTCGGTCGTTGCTCTGTCGCCTCGAAGACAATGTCCACCTTCAGGCGTTTCTTGCCCCGGCGCTCACCGTCTTCGACGAGGAAGTCCTCGCAAAGGAAGTACGCATCAACCCACTTCCCTGATCGGGGATCATTGAGAACGTCCTGGATAGCCGACCGCAGATCTTGCGTAATCTCAAGTTCATCTACAGCGGCGTAAGAGGCGGCAGCCATCCTATCGTAGCCCATCTTGATCAGTTGGTGAACCTGCATTCGGAAGGCGCGATCGTAGTCAGGCGAGAGGAGCGAAGCATGACCGGGCTGTTGTGCTCTGAGGTTCAGCAACGTGCCCCTCCCGATCGTCCGGTGAGAACTTCCCCGATAATCTCACCTGCGTCGAACATTGCCTGACTCTCCGTCCAGTGAAACCGTTGCATTGGCTTGAACAGGTACGTGCGCGTTCCTTCATAGAGGCGCAGGTTCCGATCGAAGTAGACCCATTGGCTGAATTTTTGTCGAAGACGACGGCGGGTCCGTTCAAGTTGTTTCGCGCCTTCGCCGCCCGCACGCTCGACGATGATCCTGCGGGCTTCGTCGGTGTCTTTCGTCAGATTCACGCAGATCATCGCCGAGAGTTTGTCGTAGACAATCTCAACAGAGTGCCTCTTGGGCAACTCGTTGCCAATGAAGGCATCAAGCTCGCTCTTGAGACGTCTCGCATACGTGCACATTTCCTTCGGCTTTGGAGATCGCACGGCAGGCCGGCCGAGCTTGCCGTCGTTCAACTCAAGACGCACATGTTTGAGGTCGTGAACCAGGACCCGTTCGCGCGAATCGAGACCAAGGGAGTCGTTCGTGAGGTTGTTAAGCTCGCGGATGAGCTCAGCCCCGCCTTTGCTCTCATCGCCATCACGAACATAGGGAAGCTCCATTTGGCCGTTCGGTTTCACATCCATTCTCCGCGGCGGAAGGTGAACGAGTTCAGAATGAAGTTTCGTCCAGTCTCGCAATTCCGCGCGACCCAACTCCGTAAGCGGAATCGGTATTCGTCGCAGAGCATCCAGTGTGGCACGGCCTCGTTGAACACCGAATTGAGTAGACGTGAGAAACTGATGATAGAAAGCAAAGTCTGAACTCAGGAAGAGCGAGAGCGCCTTGAGGAAAGCGTTGTCCTTAGATGGACTGATAATCCCGATCTGCCGCGGCGGAACAATCAGGTACTCATCCATGTACACAGCGAAGAGTCGAGCGGCGCTGACGATGACATGTGGAGGTTGGCATACAGAAAGTGGCAACTGCGCTCGCCCTTTCCTCGCGTAGCACAGTGCTGGATCGACTTCTCGAATCGAGTCGGGAGGGAATACGAACACATCACGTAGTTTCTTAAGCAACTTTTGGGCTACTGTTCTCTTGCCGATTACCTCTTCTACATATTCGACTTCTTCCTGTTCTTCCTCATCCTCCTGCATCTGCTGACGCCGCAACTCCAGGCCCTGTGACAAAACAACCAACTCGCCATCTTCTAGTTCCCCCAAGGAAGGATAGCGTCGTGCGAGTTTCGCCAAGAACCGCTCATCCAGATGTGAACCCCATGTCGCCAGCTTCCAAGGCAGGCCGTTCCCATCCAAGACCTGGCCGACCGGTATGTCCCGGATCTCACTGGCGTTGATCACAAGGCTCCAGGTTTCATTGCGTGTCTTCTCGTCGGTCGGTCGAGTCGGTTCCTGATTTGCGACGAGCGGTGAGTATGCAGTGATGCACTCTTCCGCCCGAGTTTTCGAGAAGGGTGCGGCGAAGCTCTCGCTTGCCGTTCGATCTCTGTAGAAAAACGCAGCCGCAGGGACGCGGGAGCGCCCGACAAATAGGACTTCGGCCAGGTTGGCAAAGTTCGCGACGGCGTGCACTTTCATTCGCTTGAAGAAGGCGGCCCGGAATCCCTGCGCAGCCTTTTCAAACAGCGACATGGCCGGGAGCAACAAGGCGATCTCCCCATAGGGAACGAGGTAGTCCGCAACTTTCCAGGCAAAGGCGCGGGCGACCTCACGGTTTCCCACGGGAGATTGCTTCTCATTGTCTTTGATCCAGCTCAGGACGGGCAGATCCTCTTCGCCCCGGTTCTCTGATTTGAGTTTCTTCCAAGGGGGGTTGCCCACGATCCACTCGAATCGCCGCTTCGTGAAGTCGGGGTCGCATGGCGATCCATCGTCGAAGAAATCGGCACAGAAGATGTTCCGGCCGCGCAGCGAGGGCAGCTTGCGTCGTTTGTCGCCGTTCAGATCAGGCGGATGAATGTAGTCTAGGAGTGTCAGCGTGAGGCTCAACTCGGTAACACTACAAGCGTCTCCATCACGATCAACGCCGAATATGTGATCCTCCAGTAGCTTGCGCAGTTCGGGGAGTGCGTAGCGTCTATTCCTGCCCGCCGGGAGTTCCTTCTCGATCAACCGCCTGTAGCATTGAACCAGAAAGGCGCCGGACCCGCAGGACGGATCGAGGATTTTCATGCCTTTCTTCAAAGGCAGTCGGTCCTCCATCTCAGCCAGCATGAGGTTAACGACGGGAAGGGGTGTGTAACAGGCGCCGGCTTCACGCCCCCGGCTGCTCTTCTTTGAATCGCCTTTGCGAGGCTTGTCGTCAACGTCGGAGGCGTGCAGGAATTGCTCGTAGATAACCGAGAGCGTCTCGATGGGGATGTACTTGAAGTTGTACCTTGCGAAGTCGAAATGGAGTTGCCGACCACCATCGGCAAGGATGTCTTCTCCCGCGAAGACGCCCGCGATCCATCTTATGTGTTCCTGGCTCGGAGCGCCTGGGCCGCGAAAGTCGATCGGAAACACGGCCCCGTTGAGCCAGTCGTCAAGGCGGC
>JAGLWJ010000218.1 GCA_023133475.1 Phycisphaerae bacterium
GAGAGCAGGAAATTGAGCACCACAAAAAAACCAGTGACAGCCGCCGCCAGCGCAAACATGACCCACCACAGACTGCAAGGGCGCCGGCGCCGCACCAGCGGAATGAGCAACAGGAGGACTGGCAGCCCCACGCTGACCTTGCTCATCATTGCCAAAACAACCATGAGCATGGTCCAGAGGGCACGCCCTATGCCGGGGCGCTCGAACAAGCGATCCGCGAAGATCACCGCAGCCAGCGTAAAGGTGGCGGACAGCATCATCATCCGCCCATTAAGCCACGCAACCGGCTCGACGTTAAGTGGGTGAACGGCAAAGAGCGAGGCAGCCAGCAGTGCCACCGCGCCGTGCCCGCCGACACCACGCACCACCCGCCACACCAGCCAGGCGTTCAGCGCATGGATCAGCACGTTGGTCAGGTGAAACACCCACATCCCGGCAAGAGGGTCATCAACTGTCGGTTCCAACCCCAACACCTTGATTGCCGCGAAGTTCAGGGCAAAGGTGGTTAGTGGAATCGGTTGGTAGAGATCACGATGTGGGATAGCGAACAGTTTGAGGAGATGCTCGAAGGACGGATGGTTGACCAGCACATGATCGCGCACCAGTTCAATATCGTCACCACTGAGAAACCCACCCCACAGCGACGGGACCCCCATGACCACAGCAAGCACCACTGGTATCAGAGCAAGGTAATTGAGCTTCATGCTCCCCTCCGGGTCGCCGCTAAACATGCCGGTCCCAAAATTGTAGGGCGGGTTCTACCCGCCTTCGTAGCATGGGATGGCGGGTGGAACCCGCCCTACATTTGCCTCGTTGCCTCTTCCCTCTTGCCTCTTCCCTCTTCCCTATTGCCTCTTGCCTCTCCTACATGTCCGATTCGCCGCGCCCGGTCTTGGGTAGCGGCCCGAAGATTTCCGGTACTGAAGCCTGCTCGAGCATGAAGTCGGCGTTGATCGCATTAGTCCGGCAGAGGTCTGCCAAGACCTTGACCACCAGAGAATACGACACCCCCAACCCACGAACCAGTTTGCCCTCCTTCACCACCGGGTCGTCGCCCAGCATGGGGACCAGGTCCTCCACACCCAGGGATACCGAAATTGGTGGAGACACCCTGTTGGAAAAAGGCGTTTTGCGAAGCAGGGTCAGTTGCCTGGCATCTTCATCGGCGGTGACGGTGATAAGGCCTTCCTCGTCGCAGAAGAACAACGGTGGAAGACAGGTGATCCCGTCACCAAACAGGGCAATCCGCCTCTCATGGGTCCGCTTTGCGTAGACCAGGTTCCCGGCGGAACTGTGCACAACGTCGAAAACGAAGTTGTCCTTGCCCAGAATCGTGGATACCACGGTTTTGTCGCCACGTGTGTACAGGCCTTCATAAGCCAGCACGCGAACGCGCGGGTCGGGATCGTCCAACAAGCTCCGCAAGGCGGCGGTGGTGCGGTACATGTCCTTCGCCTGAGCCAGGGCCTTGACCGCCGCCAGACGATAGGGGCTACGCAGGTCCCGGGCGTGTGCGATGATAGGCCCCACCGCCACCGGGTCCTCCAACTGCAAACCGGCAACTGCCGCATGGAAACTCGCATGGTCGTGTGGATCGGCATAGAGCTTTTGCAGTAGTGCAAGGGTGGTCCGACCGATCCCCTCGAACGCCAGGGCGATGTCCCGGTGCGGTGCGTCGGGGCTGATGATTTCCTGAGCCAACTCAGCCGCCCGGCGATCCAGGAATCCAGGGGGCGTCGGCAGATACAAATGCCGCACCAACTCCAGAAAGTGTTTCGGTTTCTTGGCATAGTGGCTGGGTATGTGCAGTTTGATGTGGGCGGGGGACTGTCCGTCCGCCACTTTCTTATGCGCGGGAAAGCGGGTGTTGATGCAACGTGCAACAGCCACCGCCCGCCGATACGATGGATGCTCCAACACCAGACGGATGCGGCGATCCTTGTTCAGGGTGCCCCCGCCGAGAATGGTGCCCAGGCGCGGGTCAGCTTTGGTGGCTGCCGACGGCGATTGCGACCACGGGTTGATGAACACTGGGCCGGCTGCGGTCGCCAGAATTTGCCCGGTAATGCTGCCCGCCGAGGTATCACGCTGAATCCGCAGATTGCAAGTATAAAGCCGACCACCCTCCAGCGACGTCGTCTGGGTGCCGGGCAACGCCCGGACGGTCAGATCGAAGCGTGTGCCGGATGGGACTGCCGCGGGAATCTCACCCTCGACGATCACCACCGCCGTGTCCCGATCGCCGAGGATTTGCTCGGGGGTGATCGGAAGGGCATCGCGCCCTCCCTTGGCGAACCGGTCCATTTTATACATTTCCTGCAACAGGTGGCGGCGCACCTTGGGCGGGCATTCCTTCGACCCGCGGGTGCCCAGCCCAGCCACCAGCCCGTAACCGCGCACGCGCATTCGTCGAAGCCCCTCGACCCAGGCCACCTCCGAAATGGTATCCTGAAAGGCTTTGGAATGGATCAGCGGGTTGGCTGTTCCGGGAACCAGTTCGCCTTTCTTCTTGTTGTCGCAGGCCAGGTGCATCATCCCCAGCACCACTACGCCGGCCCACAGTATTGCTTTATGCCACAGCATCATTACAGCTCCGGGATTGCATCAGGGGACCACATCGCCAGCCACCAGGCAGCAAACCGGCATGCCCTTGGGTTTGCGGAGATCACCATACCCACCCACAGCATCTGTCGTCAAGTCCGTAGGGCGGGTTCCACCCGCCGTGCCGTGAAGGCGGGTGGAACCCGCCCTACTTTTCCGTTGCCTGGTAGCGTGGTGACACGGCGATGTAGGGTTTGCCGAGCAATCGTTTGAAGACAATCACCTCGCCCATGTCGTTGCCTTCGATACGGTGCCCGACCCATTGCAACACGTAGCTGGCCAGCAACAGCACCACAGGCCTCCACCACAGGTCCCAGCGTTGGTGCACCAACTGCATCCCAACCAGCACCCCCGCCAGCGGCAGCATGGGAATGCCGATAGCGTGCAAAACACGCGAAACCGGATGTTGATGCCGCGACAGCCATTTGTGCATCCACTGAGCCATAGCACAATGGTAACTGCGCGAAGCGGTGTACTGCAACATTTGACAGGCGACCGGGCCAGAGGATAAGATCATCTACGCCTCAGACGGCTGGCGGGTGCGATGCCTGCTGCCGAGGCACGGGAATTTGAAGAAGCTGTGAGGTCATACGCCCATGCGACGATTTGGTGTTGTACTGTTGGCTGGCGGTTTGATTTTGTGGGTGGCTGGTTGCAGTGGCCCGCAGATAGCTAAGGAAAATTCGCTGGTGGCTCGCTATTTCTATCTTGGAGCCACACAAAGCTCGACGATGACACAGTCATCGGCGGAGCATCTGCATTCGCTGAACTGCGTGGTGGACCTGGATTCCAAGGCCTTGCTGGGCGACTTGGACGTGTTCTGGCAGCGTGACCGCGGGATGCGTTTGTCCCGCTGGCACGAGCGGTAGGGTTTGTAGGGCGGGTTTCACCCGCCTTCTTTATGTCCTGCCGCGGGTGGAATCCGCGCCACGTAGTTGATCAGTCGTCGCTTACCGTACTGTTTTGGGCTCCAGGTTTCGCAATGGGAGTGCCGCATTCCGGGCAGATACCTGACACATTCCCGGTAAGGTTGTACCCACATCGCCAGCAGAAGCCTGGACGCCGTCTGCGCTCGGTTATACCAACGATGACGAATATTGTCCCGAGAGTTGGACCTGCCACTAACAACGTACAGCCGACAGCTTGGAAACAGGCTGTTGCCAGTGCCGGGCTGTACATCTGAGAATTGAGGGAGCGGTGCAACAACACCGCACCTAAACAGATGCCCCATATCCCATAGAACATCAGCAACAGCCCACAACATTTGCGCTCGAACGCTCGATCGCCGAGGTGGTAGCCGATCAAAAACGCACACAGCGGCCAAAGAATTGCGAACGCCAATAGGCCAAGTATGGCAGGTTTGTAGATCATGCCTTCAAGTTTGGGCGGGTTCGTCCGTTTCCGGGCAGGAACCCGCCATCTGCGTGCCCAGGTTGTCCACCGCCCAGCATTCTCAATTTTCAATTCCCCGTTCCCCATGCTCCCCTTCGGGGCGTTGCTAACCCGCATTTTTAGTGAACGCAGAGACGCAGAGAGCGCAGAGAAGAAGGGAGTGTGCCCAACGACAATGTTTCCCATCCCCCCATTTTCAATTTTCCCCATTCTCCATTCTCAATTCTTCACACTCACCCTGGTGGCGTCTTTCAGGTGGCGTGGGCGTTTGATCACTAGCCGGTCGCCGGGCGTCAGGCCTTCAGCCACCCGGACCAGCTCGAACCGCCCCGGTATATCCTCCAACGTGACCTGTCGGAGACGTGCCACCAGGCTGCCGTCCTCCTCGACGATGACAAAACAGAAGTCGGCTCCGAACTTGCGGAAGAACACCTCGCGGCGGGCGGCGGTGACGTTCTGCCACGTCGCCGATTCGATCCGGGCTCGACTGAACATGCCGGCCCGCAGGCGACCGTCGGGATTATCGAGGTGAAACTCCACGCGAAACTTGCGGGTGAGCGGGTCGGACTTGGGGGCAACGTGACTTAGCATCGCCTGGTAGGTGGCCCCGGGCACCGCATCAACCGAGACTTCCGCTTGGCTTTGGTGCCCCAACGTGCCCACCTGGGCACCGGTCAGATTGACGATCAGCTTCATCTTGTCGAGCCGGATGATCTCCACCAACGGCTGACCAGCCACCACGCACTCACCAGCTTCGTAGCGGGTTTGATTTATGGTGCCGGCGATGGGGGCGCGAACCTGGCAGCGTGAAAGCATTTCTCGGGCTTCAGCCAGAACCACCCGGGCAACCTCGACGGCGGCTTCAGCCGCCCCGCAAGCCTCTTGAGCACGTTTGTAAGCCGCCTTTGCCGAACAAAGCCGCGCCTCCGCCCGGCGAAATTGCGTCTCGTACCGGTCGTATTCGATCTCCAACGAATGTTTATCCCGGTAGAGGTTCTCGATACGCTCGAACTCCGCTTTGGCATTGTCATGGGCAGCCTTTGCGTCACGCTGCTGAGCCCGGGCGACTTCCAGAGCCGACTCCGCCTCGCGGTGCTGACTTTGGGCAACGCTCAAGCTGGCTTCGGCCTTTTGCTCCGCGAGGTGGTACAGCGTCTCGTCGATACTGCACAGCACCGTGCCCTGCTCCACGGGTTGCCCGTCTTCGACCGGTTTTTGCACGATTCGCCCGGAGGCTTCGGCGTGCACGGTCACCTCTTCAAAACCCTCCAAAAAGCCCCGGACGTCGAAAACAATGGGAATCTGCCGCGTGGCAACCTCAACCGCCTCGACCTCGGGCAATTGTGCCGTTTCACCCTGATTGCCGCCCGGGCTGCGGGCGTCGGCTAAACGCTTCATGTGAAGCGCCCCGACGACCAACCCAATAATCATCAGGACCGCCCCGACAACCACCACATTGCCGGAGGCAAAGGTGAGTCGGCTACGTCTCTTCTCCGAAGTGCTCATGAGAAGTTGTGGTTCAGGCAACAGTAGGGCGGGTTTCACCCGCCTTCCCCACATCCCTTGGCAGGTGGAATCCGCCCTACATCTACTTGGCGGGTGGAACCCGCCCTACATTTAGTTCCTAGTTAGCCCTGGGGGGCACGAATCGCGTCAGACATTCGCGTCCCCCACCGCTAAAGCGATGGGGCACCCAACCAACGTGAATGTTTGAAGGTGGTATTGCTCATGAGCACAGACAGGTTGAGTCGGCAGGCAGAGGTCGTTGTCATCGGCGGAGGCCCAGGCGGATACGTAGCTGCCATTCGTGCTGCCGACCTGGGTAAAAAAGTGGTGCTGATCGAAGAGCGGGACCGGTTGGGCGGGGTTTGCCTGCTGGAAGGCTGCATTCCCTCCAAGACCCTCATTCATGCGGTCGAGGTGGCTGACGCCGCCAGACACGCCAAGAAAATGGGCCTGAGTTTCGCCGACCTGCAAATCGATCCGGAGGTGCTGCGCGGTTGGAAGGAACAGGTGGTCGATGATCTGACCAAGGGCATCGCCGGGCTGTTGAAACGCCGCGGCGTGGAAGTGCTGAAAGCCAGAGCGCGCTTCAAGGACAATGCCACGCTACTCCTGGAAGGCTGCGATATCGCCGAACTCGGTTTCGACGATTGTATCATTGCCACCGGCTCGCGGGTCAAGGACCTGCCGGGCGTTTCCGGTGAGGGAGTATGGACTTCGACCGAAGCCTTGCGCATGTCGGAGGTCCCCAGCCGCCTGCTGGTGGTCGGAGGCGGATACATCGGCATGGAGCTGGGGATGGTCTATGCGGGTTTGGGCTCGGAGGTCACCGTGGTCGAGTTCATGCCCTCGATCCTCATTACAGCCGACAAGGACATGGTCAGCGTGGTGGCAAGGAGTTGCCGGAAGAAGTTCGCGGGCATCCTGCTCGATTCCAAGGTGGTCGAGTTGAAGAAAACTCCGGGCGGTTTTGCGGTTGCCATCGAGAAGAACGGCAAGACCACCCGGCACGAGTTTGATCGTGTACTGGTGGCGGTTGGGCGTCAGCCCAATACCGACAATCTCGGGCTGGAGAGCACCGCGATCAAACCCAACGCTCAAGGTCTCATCGAAACCGACGACCAGTGCCGCACGGTTGAGCCCAACATCTTCGCCATCGGCGACGCGACCCCGGGCATTGCCCTGGCCCACAAAGCCAGCCGCGAGGGCAAGGTGGCAGCGGAGGTCATCGCCGGGTGTCAGGTGGCCTTTGGCAACGCGATTGTGCCGGCGGTGGTGTTCACCGATCCCGAGATCGCCTGGACTGGGCTGAACGAGTTGCAGGCCAAAGAAGAGGGCATCGAATACACTGTGGGCAAGTTTCCCTTGGCGGCTCTGGGGCGTGCCCGTGCTATTGGGCGAACCGAAGGGTTTGCCAAGGTTCTGTGCGACCCGAGTTCAGGTGCGTTGTTGGGCGTCGGCATGGTTGGCCCGCACGCCTCGGAGTTGATTGCCGGGCCGACGTTGGCGTTGGAGTTGGGCGCCACGCTGGAGAACCTGATGAATACGATTCATCCGCACCCCACGCTATCGGAGTCGATCATGGAGGCTGCCGAAGCGGCAGCGGGCTCCGCCGTGCACCTCAACCCCCCGAGGAAACGGTGAGATTGGAGAGGCAGAAGGCAAGAGGCAACAAGGCAACAAGGCAGATGTAGGGTGGGTTCCACCCGCTGCGCAATGCGACAAAGGCGGGTAAAACCCGCCCTACAACCGGACTTTGGACTTTCATGACCACACCGGCGTGTTTAGCGGCGACAATCCGTAGCGTTTAGCGGCGACCCGAAGGGGAGCGCGGAAAATGGAGAATGCGAAATGAGGTGCGTGCATATCTCCCGACCTACGATTCGCGTTTTTCTCCATTCTCCATTCTCCATTCTCAATTGCCGTTGAGGGGGTTGTGCCTGACCGACGCGGCACCGATCACTGTCTCCGACAGGTCACCCACCTGGATGGTCAGGCGGTAGCCCGCCAGGGTGACGACTGCCGGGTCGGTGTGGTCCAAATCAAAACCAATCGCCATCACCTCCGATCCCCACAGCGTCGGCACAAAGGAGCCCGCAGTCTTGGCGGCGGCAGTGGCACTCTGAAAGAAACCGGGGGGATTCCCGGAAAGTTGGTAAGAAACATCCGCCGCGTCGATTTGGGCTTGGGTCCAATTGCCCGGGAACTTGTAGCGGCTCAGCTTGTCGTTGCTTGAATCCCGTTCGATCAGACGGATTTCCGACAAGTCCGGGGCGTCGGAGGTTCCGTTGGTGTTGATATCGCCTGCCCATAGCACCAGGTAGTCAGCCCCAGCCTCCAAAATCGCCCGCGAGCTACGGATTGCCGAACCAATCCGAGCATCGAGGACCTTGCCTTTGACCACCGCCGCACGCAGGTCGCGTTGGCTGGAGGTGCCATACGAGACCGCCACCAGCATGGCTGCCACCACCGCGGATATGATCCCGGCAATCGCCAAAGCCAGCAAAAGTTCCACCAGGGTGAACGCCCGTCTACCCCTCTTGGGGCTGCCGAAAAACCCTGTAGCGCAGGCTTCCAGCCTGCACAGTAGCCGATAAGCCGCGTTTTTATTGGCCGAATCCATGGTCCCGAGCATTAGATCGACAACCCCTCTTTACGGAGGCGGTTGGGCTCTGAAACGGGTCAATGTCCATGTCGCCCCTGCCGTATCCTGAACCACTACCGTCACGGTGAGCCCGGGCAACGGATCGCCGAACCCGCTCACGTTGATCCCACTGCCTCCATTAGCCGGCGTCACCGTCACCGCCCGCGAAAACCCCTGAAAGGGCGTGCCGTATGGCGTGCCGCCTGCATCGCTCAAGGCCCCCGGCGACTCGTTGAAACCGTTGAAATCCTCGAGATTGTCGAAGTTGCTCCGCCCGACTTCTCCGCCCGTGCCGTCCGGATCGGCATAGGGCAGCCGCAGCACCTCATCCATCAGTGCCTCAGCCAATTGCACACCACGGGAACGGTGCAGTGCGGCTACGGTCTGCATCTGTCCAGCCACAACCGCCTGAGTCACCGCCACCACCGCGACGGCCAATATCACCGATGCCAGCAGACACTCGACCAGGGTGAGGGCCCGAAACCGCCGCGGGTCATATGTTGAAAGGGCGAAGCCTCGCTTACCCGGCATAAATGTCGGGCCTAACGTGGAGAAGCATGATCCTCTGTTCTGAAAAAAGGCCTTTTTCATCGTTTCCAGATGCAGCCAAAGGCGGCATGACGACTACCGTGAAAAACCTCACGCTCACCATATGCCCGAAAAAGACACACAACTTATGTCGGCGGAATATGCTCGAGGGGTAAACATTCAGTAAACCCGTCCAGCCTGTTGTACCGCCGGCATCTTGCCGGCATCCTACCGGCTGGAAGCCGGCGGTACGGTGGTGTCAGACGCCCTGACCACGCTTGCGTGGCCCTGCGCTCGGCAGTTGATCCTAACCTGCCATGGGTTCACTGAATGTT
>JAGLWJ010000219.1 GCA_023133475.1 Phycisphaerae bacterium
TAGCGGCTCCCCAACGGGGAGCGCGTAGAAGAAGAGCGTGAAAAACTGAGAAAACGGCGTAATCACAGTTGTAGGGCGGGTTCTACCCGCCTTTGTGGCATAGTGCGGCGGGTGGAACCCGCCCTACAGGGACGTGGATCGAAAAATCTTGCTGGGCAAGACCATGCCCATGTCACACCACGATTACTTCCGAACCGGCGGCTAAGTTGACAAACCGCTCGGGGAAGACGCCCAGAATGCGGGCGGTGGCAGACAAACCAGTGCAGTGGGCAGGTCCGATATGCTGGACATCGTAACGCTGTAAAGCCTCCACCGTGCGTGTCATCCTCTCGGCTGAGGCACGCACCAGGTGGAACCCGCCCAGTACGCTATGGATGCGTTCGACACCAGCCAACTTGGAAACATAATCAAGCGTGTTGACCAACCCGGAATGCCCGCAACCGGTCAGCACCACCAGCCCCTTGGCGGTTTCGAGGCACAATGCCTGATCGTCCATGAGAGGGTCCGCCTGGCGGCACGCCTGGTCCAGGAAAAACGGCCCACCAGTGTCCTCGAAATCGTTCTTGCGAGGGATCTCCCCGGTGACCCAGATGCCATCAGCCACCTTCGTCGGCCCGGTAGTGGTGATTACCCGCGCCGCGGGCGGGCTTATCTGCTCGATAGATGGGATTGGGCAGCCGGCGTCGCACGCGGTGCCGTCGCTCTGCCTGGCGTATTTGGCTTCAAACGCCCGAGGGTGGATGTAGACCGTTGCATTCCCGAGCAAGGCAAGCACCTGCTCGAGGCCACCGGTGTGGTCGTAATGCCCGTGGCTTAGCACCACCGCGTTGACACTGCCAAGGTCAATACCCAGAGCCTTGGCGTTGGCGGTCAAAGCCATCCCCTGCCCGGTGTCGAACAGAATGTTCGTCCCGTCAGCCTGCACCCACATCGCCAGCCCGTGCTCTGCCAGCAGGCCTCTGGCCCCGGCGGTGTTTTCCACTAAAACAGTTATGTGTAGACGTTGAATCATGGTTCCTCCTGTAGCGAGGCGGTGTGGCCTTCCGCGTAAAACTTGCCATCAGCCAATGCACAAGGCCGGCCATCCTGCAACAGCTCAGCCCGGAGAACATACAGCGGCGGGGATTGGTCCACCAGGCGAGCACGGATTGTGGCTTCCACCCCGAGTTTCACCGGATGGCGGAATCTGATATTCAACCTAGCGGTGACCGCCTGAATGTGGTGGGCAAACATACAGTTGGTCATCGCGGCATCGAGCAGCATGGACACCACCCCGCCGTGCAGTCGATCCGGATAGCTCTGATAGTTGGCGTTGCACGCAAAGCAAGCAACCACACTACCGTCCGGCTGCTGCTCGAACTGCAAGCCCATGCCGGACTTGTTGCGTGCCCCGCAGACCACACAAGCCGGATGACAAACCTGCCCCAAGTCAGCCTGATTGAAGTTCTGCCCCTCTGCCGTGCTCACATCGTCGACTCCCTTCGCGTGCACTATTCCGCATCGCTGAGGTTTTTTGGTTACGCGGTTGTTGATGATACCGCTCGGGCACGAACCCCACAACACGAGGTCGAAAAGGTGGTTCGCCGATCCGGCGCCGGGACGAAAAACAAGAGTCTACGAGCAATCCAGTCACAAAGGCGGGTAGAACCCGCCCGACAACTGTGATTAACGCCGTTTTCTCAGTTTTCCGCGCTCCATTTTTCTCGCTCCCCGTTGGGGAGCCGCTAAACGCTGTGGACTTGTCGCCGCTAACCCGCATTTTTCATGAACGCAGAGACGCAGAAACGCAGAGAAGAAGGGAGTGTACCCAACGATAATGTCTCGCATCCTCCCATTTTTCATTTTCCATTTTCTGCATGCTCCGCGGTGAATTCGATGCGATTGCCCTGCTGTAGAGTCAAGCATGATTGACCCTGGTTGCTGGTGTCGGATAATGGCCTATGTCGGTGGAGAAAATAGACGCACTTGTTGAGACACAATGTTTGATGTGCTCGATGATACGATTGTGGCGGTTTCTTCCCCACCGGGACAGGGGTTTCGGGGGATCGTGCGCATCAGCGGCCCGCGGGCGGTGGGCATCGCCGGCGGGCTTTTTGCCGATGCCGATGCTACGCCGTTGTCGCAACGCGGAGGTTTCAGGCGGTTTTGCGGTGAGGTTCGTATCGAGGGTGACGCATCGGTCCCGGCAGAGTTGTATCTGTTCCGCGCCCCGCGTAGCTACACCCGTCAGGACTTGGTCGAGTTTCACACGATAGGCTCGCCGCCGGTGTTGGCTATGCTGCTCGAACGGATCATTGAGGGTGGTGCCCGGGCGGCGGAGGCGGGCGAGTTCACCGCACGGGCATTCTTCAACGGAGCCATGAGCTTGAATGAGGCGGAGGCGGTGGCGGCGCTGATCGGCGCCCAGTCCGACGCTCAACTGCGCAGTGCACACCGTCTACGCGAGCAAGCCCCCGCCCGGCAGGTGCAGGCCTGGATGCGACAGCTCACCGAGTTGTGTGCCCTGGTCGAGGCTGACATCGACTTCGCCGAAGAGCCGATCGAATTCATCACCCCCGCCAATCTGCGTGATAGGCTCACGGCACTGCGAGCCGAGTTGGACAAGCTTATTCACGACGCCAAGGGCAGCGAACGCTTTGAAACTCTGCCGACAGTCTTGCTGATCGGGCCGGCCAACGCGGGCAAGAGCAGCTTGATGAACGCCTTGTCCCAAACGGACCGGGCGATTTGTTCGGCTGTGGCGGGCACCACACGCGATATCCTCACCGCCCCCATGTCACTGCCGAGCATGGACTGCCTGTTGCTGGACGGGGTCGGTTTGACCCACACGGACGATGAGTTGATTCAACTGGCTCAGTCGCTTACCAAGACGGCGGTTTCGCGGGTTGACCTGCTGTGCCTGGTGGTTGATGTTTCGGTCGAGCATCGGAACAAAGACCTTGAGATTCTCCGAGACCATCGGCGGCAGCGGGCGGTCATCGCCGCCAACAAGTGCGACCTGATGGATGTCGATAAGTGCGCCGCCCGGGTTGCTCAGCTTCGCCGGGCGAAATTGGGTCCGGTGCAAACCACCAGTGCCGCCAGTGGCGCAGGGCTGGAAAAGCTCAAGTCAGCCATTCAAGACCGGCTCTGCGAAGACCAACAGCACGGGCAGGAGCACACCATTTTGCCCGGTGCCCGCCTGCAAAGTGCTATAACTGCCGCGTCGGCGGCGCTGGGCCGTGCCGGCCGCCAGGCCTGCGGCATGGGTGAGACCATCGACCGTGCCGAGCTGATCGCCCTTGAGCTGCGCGAAGCGTTGGACGCCTTGAGCGTCATTTGCGGTGTGGTCACCACGGAGGATTTGCTGGCCCGGGTTTTCGCCGACTTCTGCATTGGTAAGTAGCTTATCAGTCGTAGGGCGGGTTCCACCCGCCTTCCTGGCATGGCACGGCGGGTGGAACCCGCCGCAGCCTCAAAAGCGGGTGAAACCCGCCGCAGCCGAGAAGGCGGGTGGAACCCGCCCTACAACTATAAGCCATTCTCATGGTTTCCAGGTGCCATCGAAGGTGGCATGACGACTGCGTGGTGAATAATCCGCGCTAGGCCCGGCATTTATGCCGGGTTGAAAGGGCAGAGTAATAACTCCTTTCCCCTCCCCCGCCGCCTTCGGCGGCGGGGGAGGGGAAAGGAGGCAGAATGAGGCTTCGTTTACCCGGCATAAATGCCGGGCCTAGCGCGGAGAAACCCGCCGCAGCCAAGAAGGCGGGTGAAACCCACCCTACTTTAGGTTCTCGGGGTTGAGCGGCTTGAGATCGTCGGGGACGAACAGCCCGTCCTTGCGGATCAGTTCGCCGTCGAACCAGATTTCGCCACCACCAGCCTCTTCAGTTTGCAGGCAGACCATGTCCCAGTGAATCTGGCTACGGTTGCCGTTGTCCGCCTCGTCCTCATAGGCAGCCCCCGGGGTGAAATGGAACGAACCGGCAATCTTCTCGTCGAACAGAATGTCGAGCATCGGCCGGGTGATGTAAGGGTTGACCCCCAGGGCAAACTCGCCGACGTAGCGGGCTCCTTCGTCGGCGTCCAGGACCGTGCTCAGGTGCGTGGTGTTGTTGCTGGTGGCGCCGGTGATCTTGCCGTTCTCGAACTCCAGCCGGATGTTCTCGTGAGGCACACCCTGGTAGATGGTGGGGGTGTTGAACTGGATCACGCCGTTGACCGAATCGCGCACCGGGGCAGTGAAGACCTCGCCGTCAGGGATGTTCAACTTGCCGTCACAAGCAATGGCGGGTATGCCCTTTGTCGAAAAGCTCAACTTGGTGCCCGGGCCGACCAGCTTCACCTGATCCGCTGCATGCATGCGCTTTCGCAACGGCTGCATCGCCACTCCCATCTTGTGGTAGTCCATGGTGCACACGTTGAAGTAGAAGTCCTCGAAAGCCGCGGTGCTCATCTTGGCCTGTTGGGCCATCGGCTCGCTGGGATAGCGCAGGACCACCCAGCGGGTCTCCCGCACGCGAATCTGCCCGTGAACCGGGCGCCACCAGATGGACTGGTAGGCTTTCATCTTGTCCTCCGGGACGTCGCTCAACTCGGAGACGTTCAAGGTCCCACGCAAGCCGATGTAGGCCTGCACCTGTTTCATGCGGGCGGCTTCGACCTCGGCGATCAGTTTGAGCTGCTCTTCGCTGCTGTTGATCAGCAACGAGCGGAGCACGCGGTTGCACTTTATGGTCACCAGGGGGTCTGCGCCGGCTTTGCGGGCTGCTTCCACCAGCACACAGGTTATCTCGGGAGGCACGTCGATGGCTTCGATCAGGATTTTTTCGCCGGGCTTAACCTCGGTGGAATAGTTGATCAGCACGTCCGCGAGTTGGGTCATTCTGGGATCGATCATAAAGGCACCTCTGTTCACAAAAGTCCGTTGCCGGTTCATTGGTTGGCGGGGAGGATAACACAAATCGCCGCAGTGTGCACGGGGTTCACATTGCGGAATCACGTAGGGCGGGTTCCACCCGCC
>JAGLWJ010000022.1 GCA_023133475.1 Phycisphaerae bacterium
GGCTAAAGCCATGGGGCACCCAACCATCAGCCCATGGGCGATAGAGCATTAGTTAGTTACCTGTTTCCCGAGCCCTTTTGACGGAGTCACGCAACACCATGCCAATACACCCAACCGCAATTGTCGACAAAACCGCGGAAATAGATGCTTCCGCAGATGTGGGTCCTTATGTGATAATTGAGGGCCCGGTGCACATCGCAGCCGACGTGCGAGTCTATCCCCATGCGTATCTGTGCGGGTGGACGCGGATCGCCGAGAACTGCGAAGTGCATATGGGCGCGGTGCTGGGGCACGTCCCGCAGGATGTCGCCTTCACCGGCGAGCGAAGCTACTGCGAGATCGGGCCTAACACCGTCATCCGCGAGTATGCCACCGTGCACCGGGGGACCATACCCGAATCGAAGACCGTGGTGGGTGCGAACTGCTTGTTGGGTGTAGGTTCGCACGTCGCACACAATTGTGTGATCGGCGATCACGTGAACATGTTGAACGGCGTCCTGTTGGCTGGTCATGTGCACGTGGGTGCTCGAGCTTTTCTCAGCGGTGGTGCGGGAGTCCACCAGTTCGCGCGGATTGGGGAACTGGTGATGCTAAGCGGAAACGCCGCCATTTCCTGCGACATCCCCCCCTTTCTGTTGGCCTATGGGCGCGACCAGATCGGGGGGATCAACCGTGTAGGTTTGACTCGGGCCGGTTTTTCCCGTGACGAAATCGAGGAAATCCGCCAGGCACACAAGCTGCTCTATCGTAGCGGTCGGCCTCTATCGCACTCCATCGCCGAGCTTGCCGAGAAAGTGGTGACACCTGCCGGGCATCGCATGGTGGATTTTCTCAAAGCCGAGCGAAAGCGTTCGCTGGTTCGCCCGCGGCGGGCACTGAATCAGATGTAGGGTGGGTGGAACCTCGCGGAGCGAGGTGGAACCCACCATTCGGTTGTAGGGCGGGTTCCACCCGCCGTTGTGGCATCGCGCAGTGGGTGGAACCCGCCCTGCGTCCTCTGCTGGAAATAGACATCAAAACAATCAAAAACTACAAGTGAACACTCGGGACACTTGTGGGAACAAACGGTATGCTCCGGCTCACTTCGTTTTCCGTCGCCGCAGGGCGATCAGCCCGCCAACAGCCAGGAAGGCAAGCGTACCGGGCTCGGGGATGGATGTTCCGTGCGGCAGGTTGAGAAGTGTCAGGTCTTGCAGGTCATACTCGTGATCAAGGGGAATGTACTGATCATAATTGAGGTTAACACCCGACAACTCGTCCTCATACAAAACATCTCCTGAAGAAATCAGACCCAGATCGATCAAATCAGAAGCAGTGCCCATAAATTCGTCGGGAATGCCATAGGGATCAATGCTCAGTAGAGCAATGTAGCATGTGGCATCTTCGTCCGCGATGACAGAGCCGGTAAGGTGAAACTTCGGCTCGCTGGTTCCGGGCGGTGTCATCTCGCCGACGAGGTCCACGTCCGCGAACGTTTGCGTGGGGTCGTCGTCCCTGTGCCCGAACGAGCCGCCGTTTCCGCCCGTGCCACCGGCTCGCACCCTCCACCATGCCCCCCAACTGGACGTGGCACTGGCGGTCCCATCGGGACTGGTGACGCTGAGGGCCCCGCCGAACCCCTTGCCGGAGTCTTTAGCAACTCTACCGTCAGCCCCCGTAGCCACTACCTTCCCGCCACCGTAACCAATTCCGTTGGCCCACGCGATGGACGAAGCCCATACACAATCCGCCGCCCCTAACATTGCGAACACTAACGCTAAAGCAATAAGGTGTCGCTTCATGGTAATTCCTCGCTTTCTTTGCAGGATAAATCCCAGACCGTTTTTCATTTCCGCCCTCGTGATCGCACCACTCGTTTTCATCACCGTTCTCCTTCTTGTTACTCTTGTGACATTGTTTTGCGGTGGGCATGTTCCCACCGGCATTCCCGTTTTCTCCCCAAGACCACCTTGGAGCTTTTATTGCCTCGTTTGCCTCTTTCCCCTCCAGTATGGAAGCGACATGGCGGGCGGTTTACTCACGCACTTGTTGCCGAAAAGTTCGGAGGCTACACTGGAGGCCAACTCGCGGATTGTCTGGCGAGCGGAGAAAGGGGCATGTCCCATGGTCGACCGCGATGACGAACTGGTAGTCTGTGCGGTACGGGGAGATCAGGAGGCTCTTGGCACCCTGCTGCAATGCCATGGCCCACAAGTGCGTAGCCGCTTGGCTGGCAAGATCGGCAAGCAGTGGCAGGCGGCGCTGGCTGAGGATGATGTCATGCAGGTGACCTATCTGGAGGCGTTCCTGCAGATTGGCTGTTTCACACCCGGCGGCCCGGGATCGTTCCTGGCCTGGTTGACGCGGATGGCAGAAAACAACCTTCGCGACGCCATTAAAGAGTTGGGTCGGGCCAAACGCCCGCAGCCTTGCAAGCGCGTCGCTCCGCCGCGTGGTGAGGAGTCAACCATCGCCCTGTTGGAGGCGTTGGGCATCACCACCACAACCCCGAGCCGCCAGGCAGCTCGCGGTGAGGCTGGTTGCTTGATTGAAGTTGCGTTGGAACAGCTCCCACCCGACTATGCAACCGTGTTGCGGCTCTACGATCTGGCGGGTCAGCCGGTGTCGGAGGTGGCCAGTGCGATGGGTCGCTCCGAGGGGGCAGTCTACATGCTGCGGGCCAGGGCTCAGGATCGGCTGCGGGACTTGCTTGGGCCAGGTTCGGACTTTTTCACGCATTTCGCGTGACCGCGAGGTTGTCTTTGCCCCCCAGTAGGGTGGGTGGAACCTGCCGTAGGCAGGTGGAACCCACCAACCGGCGACGAGTCCAAGGTCTTGCTGATTTCTGACTTTGGACTTTGGAC